>NZ_CAJMXC010000043.1:0-15510 GCF_905219715.1 Olsenella sp. CU969 | reverse complement strand
GTCGCGACGCCATCCGGGCCGACGGCTCGCCGGTCCAGACCGTGGCCGTCGGCCCGGATGGCGTCGCGACCTTTGCCCTCCAGGGCTTTGACGCCCCGGGCAGCTATGCCTACACGCTTGCCATGGCCCCCGCTTCCGATTCCGCGGTGGCTGTGGACCCACGCACGGTGGCCGTGGTCGTCACCGTGTCCGTGTCGGACGATGGCTCCTCGCTTGTGGCGTCGATCACCTACGACGGGTCCGACCGGACCCCGGTCTTTCGCTGCACCTACGTGCCCGGTTGGGAGGGGGAGGGCGCTTCTCGCCGCTACCGGCTTTNCGACGGCACCTACGCCGTCTCTCGCTGGCTCGACGTCGACGGGAGCCGCTTTGCCTTTGACGCCGCGGGGCACGTGCGCCGCGGCTGGTACGACGACGGCGGCAAGCGCTACTTCCTCGACGCGGCCACGGGGGCCATGCGCACGGGATGGCTCGACGAGGCCGGTCAGCGCTACTACCTTGACCCATCCACGGGGGCCATGGCATCTGGCTGGGTCTCCGTGGGCGGCAAGCGCTACTTCATGCGTACCGCGAACACCTGGGGCCCCGTCGGCTCCATGGGGAAGGGCTGGCTTGTCGACGGCGGCAAGCGCTACTTCCTCGACCGTGCGAGCGGTGCGGCTGCCACCGGNTGGCAGGCCGACGGCGGTCATCNNTATTTCTTTGACAAGACCACGGGCGCCATGGCCACGGGTTGGCTCGATGACGGAGGCCAGCGCTATTGGCTCCGCACGTCCGACAGTGCCTGGGGTCCGGCGGGAACCATAGGCTCCGGTTGGCTTCATGAGGGCGGCCACTGGTACTTCTTGCGCCGCGTNGGAAGCGCTTGGGGNCCTCAAGGGTCCCTGGGAACGGGCNGGCTCACGGACANCGGCCAGACTTACNTTCTGCGCCGTGAGGACAACCAGTGGGGCCCCAAGGGCTCCATGGGCGTGGGCTGGCTCAACGAGGGCGGGCGTTACTACTTCTTGCGCCGCGCCGGCAGCGCTTGGGGGCCGCAGGGCTCCATGGGCCGCGGCTGGCTCTCTGATGGCGGCAAGGACTACCTGCTCGACCGCTCCTCCGGCGCCATGTGCGTGGGCTGGGCCCGCGACCGCGGCGCGTGGTACTACCTGGGTGGCTCGGGCGCCCTCGACCCGTCCCATCCCGGCAAAGAGGGGTGGCAGAACCCTGCCGGCTACTACCAGGTCTCCTGTCGCAACGTGAATCTGGGCCTCTCGGCATCGGTGGCGCGGGGCTATTACGTGACCCCGTCAAGGATCTCTCCCTACGCGTCCAGGGCCGACTGCGTAAACGCCTTNGTGCAGCGGGCCAACGAGTATGTCGGCACGCCCTATATGTGGAACTACTCCGACCGCCCCGGCGTGGGCGTGGACTGCATCGGCTTGGTCTATCAGTGTGCCTATGCCACCGGCATGTCCATGGGGGAGTACAACCCCTACAACCACTGGATTACCGGCCCCAACGGCTGGCACAGCCATGACGCCAACAACGTTTGGGCCAATGGGAAGATGCAGNGTCTGCCCATTGGGTCCCGCCAGCNCGGCGACCTGGTGTTCTGGCCCGGACACGTGGCCATCTACATCGGCGGCGACCGCATCATAGAGGCGTGGCCCGGCACCGGTGTGCGCGTTGCGAGCCTGTGGGCCCACAGCACGCCCCGCGGCGTGGGCAGGCTCTACATCTAGCGGGCGCTTTTGCCCGGAGGGCCAAAGATGTCCCTCATTTGCAGGCGCGCTGCAGCTTTTGGTCTAAAGTGAGGNCAACCGCAGGAGACGAGAGGAGTCCCATGGATGTGCGCACGTCGCCGCGCCGGGTCGCGGCACTGGTCGCTTCGGCCCTTTTCGTTCTTGGATGCGTGGCCCCGTCTGCGGCCTTGGCACTTGACGTCCCGNCCGCAGCTGAGAAGCCGGCGGCAACCGAGCCTGACGGCGAGAGCGGCGGAGCCCTTCCCGGCGCCGGAGCCGGTACCGATGTGTCCGGCGGCACCTCTCAAGAGCCCCCTGCGGCCGTGACGCCCGATCCGGTCTCGGTGTCGCTTTCGGCCCGTGTGACCCTGTCGGGGCGCGNCCTTGCGGCAGGGGAGCTTTCCGTTGAGCTCCTTCGCGACGGCACCGTCGTTCAGAAGGCCCCGTGCGCCGCTGACGGCACTGTGATCTTTGCGCCCGTCGTCTTTACCGAGAANGGGACGGCAGCCTTTGCCCTTCGCATGGCTCCTGCCACCGTTGCCGGTGTCACGGTGGACGACAAGACCGTGCCTGTGGATGTGGCCGTGGAAGAGGCTTCCGGCGCCTTGGTTGCAAGCGTTGCCTACGACGGGTCCGCCGACGCCCCGGTGTTCTCCAACGTGTATCGGCACCCGGCCGGCTGGGAGGGCCNGGGGCAGTCGCGCCGCTACTACCTCGCCGACGGCACCTATGTGGTAGACGCTTGGCACACCGTCGACGGTCNGCGCTACCGCTTTGACGGCGATGGGCACCCTCGCACCGGTTGGTACGACGAGGGCNGCAACCGCTACTATCTCGACCCTTCCACCGGGGCCGCCCGCACCGGCTGGCNCGACCNTGCCGGCCAGCGCTTCTACCTNGACCCTGCGTCGGGCGCCCNGAAGGTGNGCTGGGCGGNCNNGGACGGCCAACGCTTCTGGCTNCGCCGTTCGGACAACGCCTGGGGCCCCAAGGGCTCTGTCGGCTCCGGTTGGCTCACCGAGAACGGCCAGACCTACTTCCTGCGCCGCGNCAACAGCCCGTGGGGCCCCAGAGGCTCCATCGGAACAGGCTGGCTCACGGAGGGCGGCCAGACCTACTTCCTGCGCCGCGCCGACAGCCAGTGGGGTCCCAAGGGCTCCATCGGCTCTGGGTGGCTCTCTGATGGCGGCCACTGGTACTTCCTGCGCCGCGCCAACAGCCCGTGGGGGCCGCGAGGGTCCATGGGCCGCGGCTGGCTCAACGACGGCGGCACGTGGTACCACCTGTCCGGCTCCGGCGCCATGGACACCGGATGGCTTGCTAGCGGTGGTCGCTGGTACTGGCTCTCTGCATCGGGCGCCATGGCTACCGGCTGGGCGAAAGTGGGCGGCTCTTGGTACTATCTCGATTGGCCTAGCGGCGCCATGTGGGCCAACCGCTGGGTCTCGGGCATCTATTGGGTGGGCTCGTCGGGCTCCATGGCCACCAACGCGTGGGTGGACGGCGGCCGCTACTGGGTGGATGGCTCCGGTCGCTGGACGCGCGGGGGCGCCCCCGGCTCCATGGGCGGCCGGGCCCAGGGCTACTCGAGCCCCACTCCCTACCTCATCCTCGTGGACAACGGCGCCAACCGCGTGGGCGTCTACCGCGGCGGCCGCGGCAGCTGGACCGAGGTGCNCTCCATGGCGNGCAGCTGCGGCAAGCGCTCCACGCCCACGGTGAGGGGCACGTTCTCGGTGGGCTCGCGCGGCTACTCCTTCGGCGAGAACAAGGGCTACAGCTGCTACTACTGGACGCAGTTCTATGGCGACTATCTGTTCCACTCCATCCTGTACAACCCCTACTCCCACGTGGTGCAGGACGGCCGGCTGGGCGCCGGCCTCAGCCACGGGTGCGTGCGCTTGGCCATCGGCGACGCCAAGTGGATATACGACACCATCCCCCGGGGAACCACGGTGGTCTCCTACTAGGAGGGGACAAGGGGAGACAAGGTACCAGGTTGTTTTGTCATCCCAAAGGTGTAGGGGCTTTCTGCCGTAGCGGGCTTCCTGGAAAGGTTTCTGGGAAGCAGGGGTTTGCCTGTTGGTGGGGGGCTCCCCGCTGTCGCCCTCGGGGAGAGGGAGCTTCCCGATGCGCTTGTCGGGAAGGGATGGGCCCCTTGGGACCTCCCCGAAACCGTTGCTGGGGATTCGTCGGTGAAAGGGGCTGCCGGCGAGGGGGTACCGCAGATTGCGAAAAGGGTGACAAAACAACCTGGTATCTTGTCTAGGCGTAGCTGCTACCCTAGGGTCTCGACGGAAACGGGGAGGCTTTGTGGCAGGCGCAGGAGCAAGGATCGTTGCGGGCCCTCGGCCTCACCCTGCCGTTCGCGCCCTCTGGGCCGCCTGCTGCCTCGCTGCGGCCATGGGCACGTTCGAGCCCGTGGTGCTGGGCCTTTCCCTAGGCTTTGCTGTCCTGTCCTCCTTTGTCTGGCGTGGAGTGCGGGCCACAGGCCGCACGTTGGCGACAGCCGTGCCCCTCATGGTGCTGGTGGCCGCAGTGAACCCGCTGCTGTCCCAGACGGGGCAGACAACCCTTTTTTCCTTTGGCCCCGTGGCGGTGCGCCTTGAGGCGGTGGCCTGGGGCGTTGCCATGGGGGCCATGCTGGCAGGCGCGCTGACCTGGTTTGCGGTGTGCTCCGCCATCCTGCCTGCCGACGACCTCCGCGACCTGCTCGGCAACGTCGTGCCCACCTTGGCCCTTGCCGTCTCCATGGTCATGCGGCTCGTGCCCGAGCTTTTGGGTCGGGCCCGCGCCTCTCGCGATGCCCGGGGCGCTTGCACGTGTGCAGGGTCGCCCGGCGCTGCGTCGAGCTTCAGCCGCGGCGTGGAGCAGGTGGGCGCCATGGTCATGTGGGCCCTGGGCGAGTCGGTGGAGAGGGCCTCGTCCATGGCGTCGCGCGGCTGGGGGGCAGGGCGGCGCACCCATTGGCGCCGCGCGCGCTGGACCGTCGGTGACTGGCCCTCCCTGATTACCGTGGCCGCCATCTCGGCGGCAGGAGTGGGCTGCGCTTTGTGGCTCGGCTCACTTTGGACCTATGCGCCGCGGATGTCTGTGCCGGGGCCTGCCGCGGCCTACGGGCCCGTGGCGCTTCTCTTTGCATGGCCGTGTCTTGCGGCCGCGGCAGAGGTCTTTCTGTCAAGGAAGGAAGGCGGGAGATGACCGAGCTTGACGAGACGGGCGTCCCGGCCGTGGAGTGGGCAGACGTCGCGTTCTCCTATCCCGCAGACGACCCCGCAGGCGGCGTGGCCCCTCTCGGCTCCTGGGGCGAGCCGGTGCTGCGCGAAGCCTCGCTCTCGGTGCCCCAAGGCGCCTTCTGCCTTTTGTCGGGCGCCACGGGCTCGGGCAAGTCGACGCTTCTGCGGCTGGCAAAGCCCGAAGTCGCCCCGGTGGGCCGGCTGTCCGGGTCCGTGGAGGTGCTGGGCCGACCGGTGGGCAGTCTTTCGGTGCGCCAGTCTGCCTGCGCCCTCGGCCTTGTGACGCAGGACGCCTCTGCGCAACTCGTGTGCGACACCGTGGGAGACGAGCTTGCCTTTGCTCTGGAGAACCTCTCCATGGCGCCCGGCGCCATCGGTCGGCGCATGGCTGAGGCGTGCTGCTTCTTTGGCATCGACGGCTGGCTGCACACGCCGATCTCCGAGCTTTCCGGCGGCCAGCGACAGCTGGCCGTGCTCGCCGCTGCCATGGTGCTGCGGCCCCGGGTGCTTTTGCTCGACGAGCCCACGGCCCAGCTGGACCCGGTGGCCGAGCGCGCGTTCCTTCACGGGCTGTTCCGCGTGAACCGGGAGCTGGGCGTCACCGTGGTGGTGGCCACGCATCATGCCGCCCCTATGACGCCCTATGCGACCATGGCCGTGGAGGTGGTTGCGGGAGGGGTGCGCCCGGTGCCCGTGGACGCCCTGGCCGAGGAGCCTTCCACCCCCTGCGAACTGCCGCTGCCCGGCGAGCCGGCCCTCGTGGCCCGGGACCTGTGGGCCCGCTACGACGCTCGATGCCCCTGGGTGCTTTCAGGCTGCGGGCTGGAGGTGCGCTCCGGGGAGGTCAGGGCTCTCGTGGGCGGCAACGGCAGCGGTAAGTCGACGCTGATAAAGGCGCTGGCGGGCATCGTGCGGCTCCGGCGGGGAAAGGTGGCGGACGCCGGGGCCGACCGGCGAGGCTACGTGCCCCAGGACCCGAGGGGGGTGCTGGGCTCAGGCACCGTGGGCCAGGAGCTCATGGCCTGGGCGCCCGGGGCGGGCTTCTCGGAAGCAGACGCCCGCGCCATGGCGGTGTCCACAGGCCTTCTCGGTTTGTGGGACCGAGATGCCGCAGAGCTTTCCGGCGGCCAGCGCCAGCTGTTGGCCGTGGCAAAAGTGCTTCTGTGCCGGCCGCGCACGCTGCTTCTGGACGAGCCCGTGAAAGGGCTCGACGCCGCGGCCCGCGCCACGGTGGCGCGGCTTGTGGCCCTGGCGGCCCGCGAAGGCGCAGCGGTGGTGGTGGCCACCCACGACCTGGCCTATGCCCGCGATTGCTGCACCACGGTGTCCATGGTCTTCGACGGCGCCCTGACCGGCACGGCCCCGGCATCGGAGTTCTTCGCCGAGTCGGTCTTCTTCTCCTGACGGGCGCCTTACGGGGCTGGTCACGCCTCCGTGTCGTTCGTGGCGCTCGCGGCCTTTCCCTCCACGGCCGCCTCGCCGTCCACCTGGCCGATGAGGCGCGTCACGACGGGCACGGCCACCGTGGTGAGGGCGGCGGCGAACACGAGCACGTTGGCCATGTGGTGCGTCATGTCGCCGGCCTCCACGGCCACCGACGTCATGGCCACGACGGTGGACATGGCGGTGCAGGAGTAGANGGCCACGTTGACGCGGCGCAGCGGCGCCATGGACCGCGTCTCGGGCGCCAGCGAGAGCGACACGAGGCAGGGCACGCCGCGCACGAGGATGAGCAGGCAGATGAAGCCCAGGATCACGAGGGGCTCCGAGCCGCCCTCGAAGATGTCGATGGAGGCGCCCGACATCACGAAGCAGACCGGGATGAAGAACCCGTTGGCCACGGCCTGGACCATGGGCATCACGGTCGTGTCGCCCTCGCCCACGAGCTGCCGCAGGATGAAGCCGGCGGCAAAGCCGGCCACGATCATGTCGGCGCCGAGGATGACGCCCAGGGCCACGAACCCCACGAGCACGCAGATCACGAGGCGCAGCATCATCTGACCGGAGCCGCTGCCGTCGCGCACGAAGGAGTCCAGGCGCGTGCGGCGCTCCTCCTCGTGGCGCGCGAGCCGGGCGCTGACCAGCGCCAGCACCACGAAGAGCCCGATGATGCCCAGCTCCACGAGGGGGGAGCGCTCCTCCAGGAGCAGGGCCACGGCCATGACGGGCAGCAGCTCGCCGGTGGCGCCGTAGGACTCCACGATGCGGCCCATGGGGGTGTCGAGGGCGCGGCGCTCCTTGAGGATGCCCTCCACCTTGGAGAAGGCCGTGGACGTGAGCGAGATGGCGAACGCCACGAGGGCCCTCCAGGAGAAGTCGAACGGCAGCGCCCAGGCCACGAGCAGGCCGAGGGCGAGGCTCGCCAGCCAGGAGAGGGCCGCATGGCGCCCGGTGGTGCCGAGCACCTCCTCGGGGGCGAGGCCGTAGCCGCCGATGAGGAACAGGAACGCGAGGNCCANCTGGCGCAGGAGCNGCAGCCCCGGCGCCGCGGGGTCGATGAGGTGCGCCCCGTGGGGGCCGAGGAGCGCGCCCAGGATGAGGATGAACGCGCTCGCCTGCAGCCACCTTCCGGGGACGGGGTCGGCCAGGAAGGGGCCGACGAACGCCACGAGGCAGATGACGGCCAATGAGAAGAGCGACGTTGCCATGGACATGCCTTAGGACTCGGTGTGGTTTCATGGGGCGGGGCCCCGATGGGCTCCGACGGTCTGTACCCAGGGAAGGGGGTCGCCATGGTCATGGACGGCGAGGGCGCGGCGCCGGGAGGCCCCGCGGGCGCCCGCCGTGCCCGGGGGCGCGCCCTGGAGGCCGCCTGCCTCGCGGCGCCCCCGGCGGTGCTCGTGGCCGCCGTGCTCGCCGGCGGGGCGTGGGCCGTCCCCGCCCTGGCGGTGGCCGCCGCGTCGGTGGGCCTGGTGCTTGCCGGCTGGGAGCGCTCGGTGCCGGCGCTCCGCCAGCTCCTGCCCGCGGTCACGCTCGCGGCCGCCGCCACGGCGGGCCGCATCCTCCTCGCCGCCGTGCCCGACGTGAAGCCCGTCTCCGCCGTCGTAATCCTCTGCGGGGCGTGCCTGGGGCGGCGCCCCGGGTTCCTCTGCGGGGCGCTCGCCGCCCTGGCCTCCAACCTCTTCTTTGGCCAGGGCATGTGGACCCCCTGGCAGATGTACGCCTGGGGCCTCATGGGCTACGTCGCCGGCGCCCTGGCGGACCGCGGGCTCCTCGCCCGCCGGGGGGCGCTCTGCGCCTACGGGTTCCTCTCGTGCATGGCCTACGGGGCGGTCCTCGACGCCTACACCGCCGTGGGGTTCGTGCGACCGCTCACCGCGGCGTCGCTCCTCGGCTGCTGGGCGGCCAGCATCCCGTTCGACGTGGTCCACGGCCTGTCCACCGTGGCCTTCCTCCTGGCCGTGTGGGTGCCGTGGGGGCGCGCCATCCGCCGCACCGTGACGCGCTACGGCCTCCGCTAGGGCCGCCCGGGGCAGGGTCCCCATGTGATGGGGGAGTGCACGGCGGTTAGGCTGCGCGGGCCCGTGGTATCCTTCGTAAGGTTATGCGTCACCGTCNTGCCGGCGGGACGCGGACGTTCGATCATGTGGCGCAGCGGTGCGCCCGTCGAGAAGGAGTTTGCATGTCCGGACACTCTAAGTGGGCCACCACCAAGCACAAGAAGGCCGCCATCGACGCCNAGCGCTCGGCGCTCTTCTCCAAGCTCTCGCGCAACATCACCGTTGCCGCCAAGCTCGGTGGCGACCCCAACCCGGACAACAACGCGTCGCTCGCCGCCGCCGTCGCCCGCGCCCGCATGGTCTCCATGCNCAACGCCAAGATCAAGGCCGCCATCGACAAGGCCTTCGGCGCCGGCGCCGACGCCGCCGTCTACGAGAACGTGACCTACGAGGGTTACGGCCCCGCCGGCGTCGCCGTCTACGTGGAGTGCCTCACCGACAACCGCAACCGCACCGCGGCCGACGTCCGCTCCGCCTTCTCCCACGCCGGCGGCAACCTGGGCACCTCCGGCTCCGTGGCCTTCCAGTTCGAGCGCAAGGGCTCCATCGCCGTGGACAAGGTCATCAAGAGCGAGGAGAAGAAGGTCGCCGACCGCGAGAACGCGGTGGACGAGGACGAGTTCATGATGGCCGTGGCCGAGGCCGGCGGCGACGACTACGAGGACGCCGGCGAGCAGTGGATCGTCTGGACCGCCTACGACAAGATGCAGGACGTCCAGAAGGCCCTCGAGGCCCAGGGCATCGAGGTCAAGGGCTCCGAGCTCACCATGGTGCCCACCACCCCCACCCAGGTGGCCGTGGCCGACGCCAAGAAGGTCCAGCGCCTCGTCGACCGCCTCGACGAGCTGGAGGACGTGCAGAACGTCTACAACACCATGGAGATGACCGACGAGATCGTCGCCGCCNTCGACGAGGAGTAGCNCGGCCGGTCCCGCACCGGCCCCGGCGGCCCGCGGCCGTCGGGGCCTTCCTGCACCCGTCGAGGAGGGCGCGATGAACGGATTCAAACGGTTCTGCCTGGTCGTGTTCGCCGTCTGCGGGACGCTCGCCCTGGCGGCGCTGCTCCTGCCGTGGGTCGGTCCCTGGACCGTCGAGGCCGCGGGCCTCATCTCGCTCGACTGGTACCTCTTCCTCGTCGAGCTCTTCGCGCTGGTCTGCGCCGTCGGCTTCGTGTGCGCCGTCNTGGTNGCCGTGCGCTCCAGGCGCCCCTCCGACATCGAGGTCTTGGACGGCGACGGCGGCCGCGTCTCCATCGCCCGCTCCGCCGTGGCGAGCCAGGCCACCTATCTCGTGGAGGCCGACGGCACCTGCGTGGCCGCCAAGGTCGTCGTCGACGTGCGTCACGACACCGTGGACGTCGCTGTGTGGGTGGAGCCCTACCGCTCCCTGGACGTGCGTGCCGAGGCCGAGAGCCTGCAGGGGCGCCTGCGCCAGGGGCTCGAGGTGCTCGTGGGCGACCGCCTGGGCGACATCACGCTGCGGTTCCTGGAGCCCCGCCAGACCTCCGACATCACGCCGGGCCGGGATGTGCACGACGCCCGCGGCGCCGACGGCGCCTACGTTCCCACCGCCGTCCACGAGGCCGACCGCGCCGCACGCCACGCGTCCGGCGCCGCCCCCGAACGCCCGCAGGACTTCGGCGTGGCCGTGCCCATGAAGGGCCACGGCGCGCCCGTGCAGCCCTCGGCGGCCGACGACGACGCCCCGTCCGCCGTGTCCGTGAGGGTGGAGCCCTCCGGGTCCCGGAAGGGGGTCGAGACCGATGGCTGACAAGAACGCCGCCCCGCGCGTCACCGTGGAGGTCGACGGCGTCGACGTCGACGTCAGGGACGCCCCCACGTCCNATCCGCGCGCCTCCGGCGCCGAGGCGCGCCGCCGCGCCGCGGCCGCCCGCGACGCCGCCGCCACCTGGGTGGACGGAGCGTTCCCCGGGCACCGCAACGCGGTGCTCTTCGGCGTCCTGGGCTTCGTCTGCGCCCTGCTCATCTTCTGGATCGGGTTCTTCCAGGCGCTGCTCGTGGCCGTCTTCGTGGTGTGCGGCGTGGCCTTCGGGCAGTGGCTCGACGGCGACCCCCGCATCGTGAACGGCGTCAAGCGCCTGCTCGGACCCGGCAACGACCCCCGCTGACCCGTCCCCGGCAGAGACAAGGAGCTAGATCATGGCAACCAAGAAGAGCCAGGTACCCACCGACGCTGCCGGGACCGACGCCCGCACTGCCGCGCCGGCCCCCGCGGACTCCTCGATCATGCGCGTCGAGGTGGCCCCCCTGGCCGAGACCGACGCGGACGACGACCTCGTGGAGGACGTGGACTCCGAGGACTCCCTCACCTTCTCCAACGGCGTCATCGAGAAGATCGTGGCCATCGCCTGCCGCGACGTCCCGGGTGTCTGCGGCATGAAGGGCGGCTTCTTCAAGCGCGTGCAGGAGACCTTCACCGGCACGGACCCCACCAAGGGCGTCTCCGTGGAGGTCATGCAGGACAACTCGGTGCGTGTGAACATCTCCATCCTCATGGAGTACGGCGCCTACGCCCCGCAGGTGTTCGAGGACGTCAAGAAGGCCGTCATCCGCGAGCTCTCGTCCATGACGGGGCTCGAGGTCTCCGGCGTGAACCTGCGCATCGAGGACGTCATCGCCCCCGGCGAGCTCGAGGCCGCCGAGGCCCAGGAGAGGGACTAGGGCCATGACCCTGCGCTCCTCCGTCGCCCGGGCGGCCGGCCGCGCCACCGCCTGGGGCCTGCGCTCCGTGCTGCACCGGAGCGCCTCCCAGCTGCCGGGCCGCGTGGGCCTGGCCATCGACCCCAACCTGCTCTCGGAGCTCTCCGCCAAGCTCTCGGACGGCGCCATCGTGGTCTGCGGCACCAACGGCAAGACCACCACCAACAACGTGCTCGCCGCCGCCGTGGAGGAGTCCGGCGCCACGGTGCTCTGCAACCGCGCCGGCGCCAACATGGAACCCGGCGTCACGGCCGCGCTGCTGCCCGGAAGGGGTGCCGACTGGGCCGTCATGGAGGCCGACGAGCTCTCCTGCGTGCGCATCCTGCCGGCGCTCAAGCCGCGCTACCTCGTGCTGCTCAACCTCTTCCGCGACCAGCTCGACCGCGCGGGCGAGATCGACCGCGTGCAGGACTCCATCGCCCGTGCGCTGGCGTCGTCCCCCGGCACGACGCTCGTGGCCTGCGGCGACGNCCCGCTCTGCGCGGGCGTGGCCGAACGGCTCCACGGCTCCAACCCCTGCCTGTTCTTCGGCATCGACGAGGTCCTGGGGCTTCCCACCGACCGTGTGCCCGAGGCCCGGTTCTGCCAGGTGTGCGGCGCCGAGCTCGACTACGCCTACCGGCACTACGCCCAGCTGGGCGACTTCGCCTGCCCCAACGGCGACTTCTCCCGGCCGGAGCTCGCCTGGCGGGCCACCGGCGTAGAGGTGGGCCGCNAGGGGGTGGCCTTCGACGTCTCCGGCAGGGGCATCGACGGCTCCGTGCGCGTGCNCGCNGGCTNCGGCGGCGTGTACATGGTCTACAACCTGCTGGCGGCCCTGGCCGGCGCCGTGCTTTGCGGCGTTGACCCGGCCACGTTCCAGCGGGNCCTCGACGGCTACCGCCCCGAGAACGGCCGCCTGCAGCACTTCTCCGTGGACGGCCGCGAGGTGGTGCTCAACCTCGCCAAGAACCCCACGGGCTTCAACCAGAACATCTCCCTCATGCTCGCCGACCCCCGGCCCAAGGCCGCGTTCTTCGTCGTCAACGACGACTACAACGACGGCAAGGACATCTCCTGGATCTGGGANGTGGACTTCGAGCGCCTGGGCGCGGAGGAGGCGCTCTCCCTCGTGGTCGGCGGCCACCGCGCCAACGACCTCCAGGTGCGCATGAAGTACGCCGGGCTGCCGGCGCCCATCGCCCTGACCGTGGCCGACGCCCTCGCCGCCCTCGGCGACCTCCCTGAGGGCCGACCCCTGTACGTGCTCACCAACTACTCGGCCCTCTGGCCAGCCAAGGCCGAGCTCGAGAGGATCGGTGAGCGCCGTGGTTAGGTCGCTGAACATCGTCCACCTGTACCCGGAGCTGCTCAACCTCTACGGCGACGGCGGCAACATCATCACGCTGACCAAGCGCCTGGAGTGGCGCGGCCTCGGGGCCTGTGTGGCCGAGGTGGCCATCTCCGACACCCCCACGTTCGCCGACGCCGACATCGTCTTCATCGGCGGCGGCTCCGACCGCGAGCAGGCCATCGTGTGCGAGCGCCTCCTGGAGCGCAGGGCCGAGCTCTCGTCCTTCGTGGAGGACGGCGGCGTGCTCCTGGCCGTCTGTGGCGGCTACCAGCTGCTGGGCCACTCCTACGCCATGGGCGACGACGTGCTCGAGGGCCTGGGCCTCGTCGACATGGAGACCCGCCNCGGCGCCCCNCGCCTCATCNGNAACGTGGCGGTGGNGAGCCCCGTGTCGCCCCAGCCCGTGGTGGGCTACGANAACCACGGCGGCCGCACGACCCTCGGCGAGGGCGTGGAGCCCCTGGGCCGCGTGGTCTTCGGTCACGGCAACGACGGCGAGTCGGGGAAGGAGGGCTGCCTCTACCGGAACGTGCTGGGCACCTACGTCCACGGCCCGCTGCTGCCCAAGAACCCCGGCGTGGCCGACTGGCTGCTGTCCCGCGCCTTGGACAGGCGCTGCGGCGACGGCTCGCTGGACCCCCTGGACGACGCCGTGGAGCTGGCCGCCAACAAGGTCATGGTGGACAGGCTGCTCAGTGGCGAGGAGAAGGAGTAGCCGTNCCACCACCCGGACACTTTTGTCCCAATGGTCGGGCACTTTTGTCCCAACCTTGACGCGTGGCGGGCCACGGCGGCCTCGTCGGTCTGTCCTGCCCTGCAGGAGGGCGCCCCAGAGGAGCGCCCCAANGGCATCATCCCCCTATAGGGGCACCCTGTGCGGGGGACTTGCCCCGACACCCCGTTGAAGGGTGCCGCCTCACCCTTCAACGCCCTTTTGTGTGCGAGAAGTCCCCCTCCAGCTGGTCTTTGGTCCGACAGCGCGCTGGTGTGTGCCCTGCATCGGGCCCTTGTCGCAAGGGGCCGTCGTAGGGGGGCGCTTGAAGGTGAAGGGTGACCGAGCCCCCGGGGCCGCCTGTGGAGGGCCGTCGAGCCCGCAGGGCCGCCCGTGACGCCCCCGCCCGGCATGCGCGCGGGCACCTGACAGCCACGCCCCGCCGCCGGCGGCCGTCACCCCGCCAGGAAGTCCACCGCGAACTGCGCCGCCAGCCTCACGCCGTCCGCCAGCACCCTCTCGTCGGGGTTGTAGTGGCAGGAGTGCTGCGGCCAGCAGTGGTCGGTCCCCGTGGTGGAGCAGCCCAGGAACACGAAGCACCCGGGCACCTCGAACAGGTACTCCGAGAAGTCCTCGCCGGGCATGGACCCGCGGTACGAGACCAATGCCTCCTCGCCCAGCACCTCCCGGGCCGCCCGCCGGGCCACCTCGGTCACCGCCGGGTCGTTCACCACGGCCCAGCTCCCCAGGGTGTAGTCGGTCACGCGGGCCGAGCACCCGAAGGCCTCGGCCGTGTCCTCCACGATGCGCTTCNTGAGCNGAGGCACCCGCGCGTGGACCTCGGGGTCGAACGTACGCACCGTGCCCTCGAGCCAGGCGCTCCCGGCGATGACGTTCCGGGCCGTGCCGCCGTGGAACTGCCCCACGGTGACCACCACGGNCTCGAACGGCGNCACCTGCCGNCTCACCACNGTCTGCAGCTGCTNAACGATGGCGGCGCCGGCCACCACGGCGTCGGCCCCGCGGTGGGGGAGCGCNCCGTGGGCCGAGGTGCCGGTGACCTCCACGCGCCACCAGTCGGCGTTTGCCATGCGGGCCCCGGGCTCCACCGAGACCGTGCCGCTCGGTAGCTCGCTCCAGATGTGGCAGCCCCACGCCGCGTCAACGCCGTCGCACACGCCGGCCTCCACCAGCATGCGGGCTCCCTGGGAGCACTCCTCGGCGGGCTGGAACACCAGACGCACCTCCCCGGCGAGGAGGTCGCGGTTGGCCTGGAGCACGGTGGCGGCGCCCAGGAGCATGGCGGCGTGGCAGTCGTGGCCGCAGGCATGCATGAGGCCGGGGGAGAGCGAGGAGAACGGCAGCCCGGTGTCCTCGGCCACGGGCAGTGCGTCGATGTCGGCCCGGAGCAGCACGCGTCTGCGGGCCGTGCCGTCCTGCCCGTAGGCGCCGGGCGCCGTGCCCCGCACCGTGGCCACCACGGCGTTGGGGAGCGGCATGGCGTGCTCCACGCCCAGGGCCGCGAGCTGGGCCGCGACGGCCGCGGCGGTGCCGGTCTCCTCCAGGGAGGCCTCCGGGTGCGCGTGGAACCAGCGGCGCAGCCCGATCACCGCCCCCTCCACGGCGTCGGCGGCGGCCGTCACGCGGGCGGCGCCCCCACGGTCGGGGTCGGTGCCCGCTGGCGCGGCGGCGAGCGGGGCGGTGTCCAGGACGTCAGCGAGCGGGTCTGCGGCCATGGGTCCTCCTCGGGGTCGTGATGTCCCTAGGATAGCGCCCCCACGGCCGGCCGGCTGGGCTATACTCCAACCGAACGGGGGGCTGGCGCACGCCGGCTGAGATTGGGCCCATCGCGGCCCTGACCCGCAACCTGATCTGGGTAATGCCAGCGTAGGGACCACAGCGCTCGTGACACGAGGGTCCCGGTCGAGGCGGGGCCCTTTTTCTCCCCGCCGGAGAGGAGCGCGTATGCAGTGTGCCGTAGCCATCCAGGTCCTTCCCATGGACGCCGTCTCCGACGACGAGGTGGTGCGCATCGTCGACGAGGTCATCGACTACCTCAGGGCCCAGCCCGTGAGCCTGTTCGTGGGGCCGTTCGAGTCCGCCGTCGAGGGCGACTACGACCTCTGCATGGACATCCTGAAGGCCTGCCAGGAGATCGCCGTCAAGGCCGGCGCCGGCAAGGTCATGACCTACGCCAAGATCGACGTCCGCGCCGAGGAGCCCATGCTCACCACGGAGCGCAAGGTGGGCAAGTACGCCGGCATCAACGCGCGCTTCGACAC
>NZ_CAJMXC010000042.1:0-15955 GCF_905219715.1 Olsenella sp. CU969 | reverse complement strand
GTGAGGGGCGGGCCGGCCTCGATGTCGGCCGCGGGGGCGCCGGCGGCGTCGCAGGCCGAGGGGAAGGCCTCCCCGGCGGCCGCAGGGGAGCCGGGGACGACGGTGGTCGCGGTGTCTTGCTTGGCCATGGTCACTCCTCCTCACCGGCGGCGAGGTCGGCCGCCGTACGCGCGTTCTCGGCCGCCTCGGGCCCCAGGTTCCACGACGCCCAGGCGCACACGGCCTCGGCAGCCTCCCCGCCGAGGGTGGCGGCGGCGTCGTCCACGAGGGCCGAGACCATGAGGTCGGCGGCGTCGGTCTCGGTGATGCCGCGGCATCCCAGGTAGAAGAGCTGCTCGGGGGAGAGCGAGCCGATGGTGGCGCCGTGGTTTCCCACCACGTCGTCCTCGGAGCACAGGATCACCGGCAGGGTCTTGTTGACCACGGAGTCGCCGGCGAGCACGACGGTCTCGCTCTCGGAGCCCTCGGCGCCCTTGCAGCCGCGCACGAGGTCGATGGTGGCCCGGAGTGCCTTCCGGGCGTCGCCCGTGAGCACGCCGGTGCAGGCGATGTCGGCGCGGGTCCTGCGGCCGCGGCAGCTCACCTCGTAGGAGGCGTCCACCACCTGGCCGGCGCGNCCGATGTNGNGGAGCGCCGCCTCCACGGAGGCACCGTCGCCCGCGAGGTCCACGGCCACGCCGGTGGCCGAGCTCTCGCTGCCCAGGACGTANTGGTCGATCGCGAGCCCGGCGCCGTCGCCGAGGACGGCGCCCAGGCTGTCGATGTGGCGCTGGCCGGCCCCCTGGGCCACGAGCAGGGCCACGGAGCAGCGGGCGCCCGGATCGAGCACGAGGCGCAGGGCGCTGCCGGTGGTGGCGGCGCCGGTCTCGTCGCCCAGGGCGAGCACGCGCACCNCGGCGGAGGCGTCGGCCCCCACGACCATCGTGGTCTGGGCCAGGGTGCCGTCGGGGGAGAGGCACGGCACGGTCACGNTGCCGCCGTCGGTGCCGTCCGGCACACGTACGACGGTGCGCCCGGTGGCGCCGGCGTCCACCCACGCGGTGGCCTGGGTGCCGGCGCCCATGACGATGCCGCGGGCGTCGTCGGGCACCTCGGTGTCCATGAGGTCCCCCAGGGCCGTCCCGTCGGCGAGGCGGGCGGCCACGGCGTCTGCCACGGGCACCTCGAGGGAGGTCTCGTTGACGGCGAGCCAGTTCCAGGTCTGGGCCGGTGCGGGGTCCACGTGGGACAGGGTGACGGTGCCCTGAACGGTCTTCTCGTCCGCCATCAGCCGATCGCCCCTTCCATCTCGAGTTTGATGAGGTTGTTCATCTCGACGGCGTACTCCAGCGGGAGCTCCTTCGAGACGGGCTCGGCAAAGCCGTTGACCACCATGCCGCGCGCCTCCTCCTCGCCGATGCCGCGGCTCATGAGGTAGAGCACCGTGTCGTCGGAGATGCGGCCGATGGTGGCCTCGTGGCCCACCTGGGCCGTGGCGCAGCGCACGTCCATGGCCGGGACGGTGTCGGAGACCGACCGGTCGTCGAGCATGAGCGACTGGCACGATACCGTGCAGCGGGCGTTCTCGGCCTTGGGGGTGACCACCACGGAGCTGCGGAACGTGGAGACGCCGCCGCCCTTGGAGATGGACTTGGTGGACACCGTGGCGCGGCAGTCGGGCGCGGCCATGTGCACCTTGCAGCCTGTGTCGAGGTCCTGGCCGGCGCCGGCGAAGGTGATGCCGGTGAAGTCGCAGGTGGCGCCCTTGCCCATGAGGAGGCTCGACGGGTAGAGGTAGCTCACGTGGCTGCCGAAGGAGCCGGAGACCCACTCGATGGACCCGCCCTCCTCCACGCGGCAGCGCTTGGTGTTGAGGTTGTACATGTTCTTGGACCAGTTCTCGATCGTGGAGTAGCGCAGGTGCGCGTCCTTGCCCACGAAGAGCTCCACGCAGCCGGCGTGGAGGTTGGCCACGTTGTACTTGGGGGCCGAGCAGCCCTCGATGAAGTGCAGGTNGGCGCCGGGCTCCACGATGATGAGCGTGTGCTCGAACTGCCCGGCCCCTGCGGCGTTGAGACGGAAGTAGCTCTGGAGCGGGAAGTCCAGCGACACGCCTGCGGGCACGTAGACGAACGATCCGCCGCTCCAGACGGCGCCGTGGANCGCGNCGAACTTGTGGTCCGTCGGCGGGACGAGCCTCATGAAGTGCTCGCGGATCATCTCNTCGTAGGGGCCGTGGAGCGCCTCCTCGATGCCGGAGTAGACCACGCCCTGCTCGNCGACCTCCTCGCGCATGTTGTGGTAGACGAGCTCGGAGTCGTACTGGGCGCCCACGCCGGCCAGGCTCGTGCGCTCCGCCTCCGGGATGCCCAGGCCCTCGAAGGTGTCTTTGATGTCCTCGGGGACCTCGTCCCAGGAGNCGGCCTGCNTGGAGCCGGCGGTGACGTAGGTGGAGATGTTGGCCATGTCGAGGCCCTCGATGGAGGGGCCCCAGTTGGCGGGCATGGGGGCGCGCTCGTAGATCTGGAGGGAGCGCAGGCGCAGGTCGAGCATCCACCGGGGCTCGACCTTGCGGNGGCTGATGTCCTCCACGATCTCGGGCGACAGGCCGTCGGCGAAGCGCTCGNANCCCTCCTCGCTCTTCACGAAGTCGTAGAGGCTGCGGTCGACGTCGGCCACCTCGGTGCGGGCGCGCTCTTGGGTCTCGGCCATGGGCTAGGCCTCCTTTGCCGCGGCGACCTCGTACTCCTCGAAGCCGTTGGCGTCGATGTGTGCGATGAGGGCGGCGTCGCCGGTGGCGACGATGGAGCCGTCCACCATGACGTGGGTCTCGTCGACGTCGAGGCGCTCGAGGATGCGGGTGTTGTGGGTGATGACGATGAGAGAGCCGCCGCACTGCTCGCGGTAGGCCTGGATGCCGCGGGAGACCACGCCGAGGGCGTCGACGTCGAGGCCGGNGTCGGTCTCGTCGAGGATGGCCAGCCTGGGCTGCAGCAGCAGGAGCTGGAGCATCTCGACCTTCTTCTTCTCGCCGCCGGAGAAGCCCACGCCCAGCTCNCGGGTGAGGTAGGCGGTGTCCATGTCGAGCTGCTCGGCGAGCTCGGTGACGCGGCGGCGGAACTGGCGTGCGGTCATCTTGAGCTCGGGGCNCTTCTGGCAGATGGTGCGCAGGAAGCTGTACAGCGGAACGCCGGGGATCTCCACGGGCGCCTGGAACGAGAGGAAGATGCCGGCGAGGGAGCGCTTGTCCACCGGGAGGCCGGTGACATCCTCGCCGTCGAAGCCGATGGAGCCGCCGGTCACGGTGTAGGCGGGGTCGCCCATGATCACGTGGCCGAGGGTGGACTTTCCGGCGCCGTTGGGGCCCATGAGCACGTGGCACGTGCCGGGGTCCACGTCGAGGTCAACGCCGTGGAGGATGGGCTTGTCGTCGGCGGAGGCCGAGAGGTCCCTGACGCTCAGAAGGGGGGTAGGCATGCTTGGTCCTTGCCTCGGGGTGTGCGGTACCCGAACAAAATACCCCTTTGAGAGTGGGAATATAAGCCCCGTCTTCCGTACGCGTGCCCCACACATCCGCTCACCCATGGTAGGATGGCGGGACCGTATCCCTTGTTTTCCGAGGAGTTGAGGCGAAGTGGCTGCCAGGAGGCTTATCGAGCATTAGGTGACCCGGACCCGTCCGCGGTGCCTGATGCGCTCCCGGCCCTGCAGCCCCCTTCCTCCTTGGAGTCCCCATGGCCCACAGCCCGTTCCCTGCCGCCCCGTCCGCCGAGGCGAGGCTCTTCGTCTCCCGCCTCCTTGCCCGCATGGGGGTGGAGGTCAGCTACTTCATCGGTGTCTTCGGCACCGCCACCTACGCCATGGGGGCCGACGCCGTCGCCNTCTCGGGCATGATGCTCGTGGGCAACCTCTTCATCGTCGTGGGCACCGCCTTGGCCGGCCCCGTGGTGGACCGCGTGGGACCGCGCCGCTGCCTCATGGGATCCCTCGGGCTCACGGCCTGCATCTTCGCGGCCTACGCGCTCGTNGACGACTCCATGGNCCTGCTCGTGGCGTTCCTCGCGTGCTGGTCGCTGTTCATCGGCTTCACCAATACGGGGTTCGCCACCTACCCGCCGTACCTGGTGGGGGAGGAGGGCCTCAAGCGCTGCAACGGCCTGATGTCCGTGGCCACCTACGGCGCCATCGTGGCGGGTCCCGTGCTGGGCGCCGCCGTGTGCTCNGTGTGGTCCGTCAAGGCGGTCTTCCCGCTGGCCGCGCTCTTCTTCGCTGCCGCCGTGGCGGTCACGGGGGCCAACCCTGAGCGCCGTCGGCCGGACGCCGCCCCTGCCGGGGAGGGGCCCGCCGAGGGCGGCCGCGGGCGCTATCTGCTGGAGGGGTTCCGCGCCACGTTCACGAGCCGCACCCTGGCGCTGCTGTTCCTGCTGGGGTTCTTCGGCTACTTCTCGTTTGGCGCGTTCGACTCGCTGGAGTCCATCTTCTACCGCGACGTCCTGGCGGTCCCGGTGGAGTTCCTGGGCTGGCTCACGGCTGCTGTGGGGTTGGGCTGCGTGTGCGGCTCGGTGGCCATGATGCNGCTGTCCCGCGAGCGGCTCACCGTGCGCGTGTGCGCCCTCATGCTCTGCCTCGTGGGTGTGGGCAGCGTGGTCTACGTGGGCACCGGGCTCTGGCAGGTGGCGGCCGTGGGTCAGNTCCTGTGCGGCCTGGGCTTCGGCATGCTCGGCCCCACGCGCGACATGCTTGTGCAGGAGATGAGCCCGCTCGACGTGTGCGGCCGCGTGGTCTCGGTCATGCAGCTGGGCCTGCAGCTGGCCGGCGTGGTGCCGCTCTTCTTCGCACCTTTTCTGGCCGAGGCCTTCGGCGTGCAGCCGGTGCTCGTCTGCGCCGCCGTCGTGGCCGGGTCCGTGGGCGCCGGTTTCTACCTGGTGGTTCCTCGCGTGCTGGGCCGCGNCGCCCGGCCGGGGAAATAAATCAATAAAAAACGGATGCCGTCTCTTTGGGGCGATGCCGGTGTTTCCTCAGCGGCCGATAATCCCGGTTGTTGCCGGCTCCCCTAAAGAGGTATAANGGCCGGTNACAAAAGGGACGTCNGCGACAGGGGANTCCGGTGGGGCAGGCGCGCGCAGGCTGGTACGCGGCAACGGGTAGGTTCATCGGCGGCCATATGGCCCTTATNGCCCCTATCTGCGTGGTTGTGGGCGTGACCTTTGCGCGCTGGGTCTCTCCCGTCGAGGCGGTGGTGCCAGCGCTTTTCGCCGTCATGACGTTCCAAGGCGCCCTCAACAACCGGTTTCGCGAGGTGGCCGAAGTATTCAGGCGCCCGCTGCTGCTCCTGCTGGTGCCGGCGGTCTCCCTCGTGCTCATGCCCTCGGTGGCCTGCCTGCTTGCCCGGCTGCTCTTTGCCGACGACCCTCAGGTGGTCTGCGGCATCGTGCTGGAGTACTGCGTGCCCGTGGGCGTGGTGAGCTACATGTGTGTGGGCATGTACGGCGGCAACCGCAGCCTGGCCCTCGCGCTCATCCTGCTCACCACCGTGGCGGCGCCCTTCACCATCCCGCTCTCNCTCGAGGCCCTGCTCAGCGCCACGGTGGAGCTGGACGTGGCGGCCATGATGGGCCGCATGCTCACGATNATCGCCNTCCCTGCCGTGCTGGGTATGGTGGTGAACGACGCCACCCGCGGCTGGGGCGAGCGGGTGCTCTCGCCGGCGCTGGGACCTGCCGCACGGGCGCTCCTCGTGGTCATCATCGCCGCTAACAGCACCGGCATGGCGCCGTACCTCGCCACGGTCACCGTCGAGACGTTCTGCGTGGCCGGGTTCGTCCTGGCCTTTGCCACCGGCGGCTTTGCCCTGGGCTGCCTTCTGGCCCGGGCCCTGGGCCGTGACGCCGCCGACACCGTCACGGCCTGCTTCTGCTGCGGCATCAGAAACATCAGCGCCGGCGCCGTGATCGCCGCGCAGTTCTTCCCGGGCCCGGCGGTCTTCGCCGTCATGATGGGCACGCTGTTCCAGCAGGTGCTGGCCGGCCTCATGGGCAAGGCGCTGGGGAGGCTGGTGGACGCGTCCGAGGGGTGAGCGGTGCCAGGGTGCCCTTGAGTGAGTGACCTCCTTCGGTGGGTGCGGGCAGGCCCTTGAGTGAGCGAAAACCCGCTCACGGAGCCTTCGTGCGCGCCCTATCCGCTCACTGAGAGGTACAGCGGCACTCACCGAGGGCCGCCTGGTCCTGCGGCCGCGCACCGGGAGACCGGTTGCGCCCGTGCTGCGGCTGGCTATCATGGGGACTCTTGCAGCAGTCCCCCCCCCGGGCAGAGCGGAGGCCCCATGGGTCGTGACACAACCTCGCCCAGGCGCGCCGACGATCGCGCCATCGCCCTGCTCGTCGNCTGCCGGCTTGTGGCCACGCTCGCCAATACCAGCTGCTTCACCGTGGGTGTGCTCGGCACGGCCGTCTACGANCTCGGCGCCACGGTGTTCGAGGTCTCCCTCCTCATGCTTGTGGTGAACCTCGCTATCGNGGCGGGCAACGCCGTGGGTGGCCTGGCGGTGGATGCCCTGGGCCCGCGACGGGTGCTGGTGGCGGGGCTCGTCGGCTACACGCTCACCGCCGTCGTGTTCTTTGTCGTGCCGCTCTCCCTGACGGCCCTCACCGCNGTCTGCGGCCNTTACTCCGCGGTCTTCGGCGCCATCGTCACGGTGTTCACGTCGCTGCCTCCCTTCGTGGTGTCCGACGCCTCCCTGGCCCGGGCCAACTCCCTCATGGCCACGGCCGAGAACGCCGCTTACATAGTGGGCCCTGCGCTCGGGGGCATGGTGGCCCTGGCGTGGTCGGCGCCCGGCTGCTTTGCCGTGCTCGGCATCGGCGGCCTTTTGGGTGTGCCCTTCGCCCTTGCCCTGCCGGCGGGGGCCGACGGCGCAGGGCGCCACAGCGTGTGCGACGGCGCGTCCGACGAGGTCTCCCGCGACCGCGGTGTCTCCTACGTCTTCCAGGGCTTCCGTCTGGCCTTCTCCACTCCGGCCCTGGCGTGCCTCGTGCCCATGGCGTTCCTGGCCTTCTTTGCCTTCGGGGCCTTCGACTCCTTGGAGACCGTCTACTACCGGGACGTCCTCCAGGTGGGCGTCGAGTGGACCGGCTGGCTCAACGCCGTCATGGGATTGGGTGCCACGGCCGGCTCCCTGGCACTGCTGCGGGTGCCCGAGCAGCGCCAGACCGTGGGCCTCGCTGCGGGGCTGGTCNCCGTGGTAGGTGCGGGCACAGTGCTCTACGTGGCCACGACNAGCCCCCTGGTGGCCGCCTGCGGCATGGCGGTCCTTGGTTTCGGCTGGGGGCTTTTCGAGCCCCTGCTCAACCTCGTGGTGCAGCGCGACGCCCCCGAAGGCGCCGTGGGCCGCGTCATGGGGGTGCTCCAGATGGGCCAGCGCAGCTCCGGCGTGCTGCCCCTGCTCGCGGCGCCGTTTCTGGCCCAGGCCTTCGGCGTGCAGCCGGTGCTCGTGACAGCCGGGGTCGTGGCGCTGGTGGCGGGTCTGGCCTTCGTGGCGGTGGCGAGGCGCGTGGCGCCGGGCCGGTGATGCCGCGATCGAGCCCGAAAGCGGNAGCCGACCCCTCCCTCACCANCTGAACGCGTCCGAGGGCGGTTCCCGCGGCACCTGAACGCAGTTGAGGGCGGANTATCCCTCCCTNAATGCGGTTGAGGGCGGGTTTGCCGGATATTTCGCCACGGGGGTCGCCCCTAACCGCGTTCAGGTGCCGGGAGCGGTCCCGCCGTGCCCGCGCCCGTGCCGCGGCCCCACGTCCCATGTGCAGGCCGCACGCCCCATGTGGTGGGACCGTGAAGAATGACAGGTACCGTTTGAATCCTCTCGACGGGTTTGACCGGTACCTGTTAGATTTGTCGCCATGAATAACAGGTGCCTGTTGTAAATGCGGGCACCCCCACCGCAACCAGGAGGTTCCATGTACGACAACAAAGAGCTCATGCACCGCTTTGCCAAGGTGGGCCGCATGGCCATGGGTGGCCGCGGCCGCCACGGCCACCACGGTCCCGAGGGTCCCCGCCACTGCTGCCACAGGGGGCCGGAGGGTCCCGCTCCCGAGGGCGGCCATCACGGCCCCCATGGCCGCTGCCACGGCCGTGGGCCGTCCGGCCCCATGAGCCCCATGCGGGGTCAGGGCCGCATCCTCGCCGCCCTGGCCGACCGGGACGGTCTCACCACCCGCGACCTCGTCGAGCTGCTCGACGTCCGACCCTCCTCGCTCAACGAGTCCCTCGGGCGCCTCGAGGCCCGCGGGCTCGTGGGGCGCAGCCAGTCGCAGGCCGACGGCCGCCAGGTGGAGGTGCGCATCACCGACGCCGGCCGCGAGCTCGCCCAGGCCATGGCCGAGCGCGACCCCTCCTCCATGTTCGACTGCCTCACCGATGAGGAGCGCGAGCAGCTGGGCGCCCTTCTCGACAAGGTGATCGCCTCGGTCAAGGAGGCGCGCACCGACCCCGAGCGAGGGACCGCGTAAGCCCCCACAAAGCCGTTTGGTACTTTTTGGTGCCAAACATGATGAAAACCACCAAACGGGTCGCCGTTTGGTGGTTTTTCGATCTTCGGACGAGGGAAAACCACCAAACGACCGGTGGCCGTCCCCGGCCCCCCGCCCCCGGCCCCCAACCGCCCTAGGAAAAAGGGCCCCACATCCGGAGATGCGGGGCCCTTCGCGTCCATGGGGTCGGCCATGCGGCCCCGGAGCGGGTTAGCGCAGGACGTTGAAGCCGTTGCGGCCGGCGTACTGGGCGGAGTCGCCGAGCTCGTCCTCGATGCGGAGGAGCTGGTTGTACTTGGCCACGCGGTCGGTGCGGGCGGGGGCGCCGGTCTTGATCTGGCCGGCGTTGGTGGCCACCACGAGGTCGGCGATGGTGGTGTCCTCGGTCTCGCCGGAGCGGTGGGAGNCGATGCAGGCGTACTTGTTGCGCTGGGCGAGCTCGATGGCGTCCATGGCCTCGGTGAGGGAGCCGATCTGGTTCACCTTCACGAGCAGGGCGTTGGCGGCGCCGTTGTCGATGCCCTTCTGGAGGCGCTTGACGTTGGTCACGAACAGGTCGTCACCCACGAGCTGCACCTTGTCGCCGATGCGGTCGGTGAGCTTCTTCCAGCCGTCCCAGTCCTCCTCGTCGAGGCCGTCCTCGATGGAGACGATCGGGAACTCCTCCACGAGCTCGGCCCAGTAGTCGACCATCTCGTCGGAGGTGAGGGTGCGGCCCTCGCCCTTGAGGTTGTAGGTCTTGGTCTCGGGGTCGTAGAGCTCGGAGGTGGCGGGGTCCATGGCGATCATGAAGTCCTCGCCGGGGGTGAAGCCGGCCTTGGTGATGGCCTCGACGATGAACTGCAGCGGCTCCTTGTTGTTCTTGGGGTCGGGGGCGAAGCCGCCNTCGTCGCCCACGCCGGTGCTGTGGCCTGAGTCCTTGAGGACGTTCTTCAGGGTGTGGTAGACCTGCGTGGACCAACGGAGGCACTCGGAGAAGGTGGGGGCGCCCACGGGCACGATCATGAACTCCTGGAAGTCCACGTTGTTGTCCGCGTGCACGNCGCCGTTGAGGATGTTCATCNTCGNGGTGGGNAGCACGTGGGCGTTCACGCCGCCCAGGTAGTTGTAGAGCGGGAGGCCCACAGACTCGGCGGCGGCGCGGGCCACGGCCAGGGAGCAGCCGAGGATGGCGTTGGCGCCCAGCTTGCCCTTGTTGTCGGTGCCGTCGGCGGCCAGGAGGGCGGCGTCCACGGCGCGCTGGTCGCAGGCGTCCATGCCCACGAGCACGTCGGCGCACTCGTCGTTGACGTGGTTCACAGCCTCGAGGACGCCCTTGCCCATGTAGCGGNCCTTGTCGCCGTCACGCAGCTCGACGGCCTCGAACTGGCCGGTAGAGGCGCCGGAGGGAACGATGGCGCGACCCTGGGAGCCGTCCTCGAGGGTCACCTCGACCTCGACGGTGGGGTTGCCGCGCGAATCGAGAACCTCACGGCCGTAGACATCGATAATCTCTGCCATTGTTTGGAGCTCCTTTCGTGAGCGCCCGANCCGGAACTGCCCGGGTGCGGTTTTCTTTCACTGACTTTAGGCTTGCGCGGGCCGCCCTCGCGCCCGGCGTCCCCGCACTTTGGCAAACCCCGTCAGAAGTTCATAAGAAAAATGAGGGGACAGAGGCGAAAAACGCAGCTAGCTGGGGGATGTCCAGCTGACAAGGGACAACTTCTCCGCACGGGGCCGGGCCAACGTGGACGCCGTGTAACGGCGGGGCCGGACCGTGGGGCGCGGCGCCGGGCCTGCANTAGAATGCGAGGGGCAGAGGGGCCGCGCGGCGGCCCGCAGCTTTTTTCGACGAAGAGGGGACGCAGCCATGGCATTGAGCCAAGAGGACGTCCGCGGCATCGCCGACTATGCCCGCATCGCCTTGGAGGGCGACGAGCTTGAGGCCATGACCGCCTACATGAACGACGCGGTGGCAATGCTCGCGCCGGTCGTCGGGTTCGCCCAGGAGGCGGACCCCACCTACCACCCCATCGGCGACCTGGCCAACGTCATGCGCCCCGACGAGGTCAAGGCCGGCCTGGAGCTGGAGGACGCGCTCTACAACGCCGTCGCCGTCAAGGGCCGCTGCTTCCGCGTGCCCTCGATCATGCCCGGCGAGGCGGAGGGGGGCGACCAGTGATGGCCAACATCGACCAGCTCACAAGCTCCCAGATCGCCGCCGGCGTGGCGGCGGGCGACTTCTCTGCCACCGAGGTCTGCCACGCGGCCCTCGACGCCGTGACCCAGCGCGACCGCGACGTGGACGCGTTCCTCGAGATCACCTACGACATGGCTCTCGACCGCGCCCACGACCTCGACCGCGCCCGCGCGGCCGGCGAGGTGCTCGGCCCCCTGGCCGGCGTGCCCGTGGCCTTNAAGGACAACATGAACCTCGAGGGCTCCCACACCACGTGCGCGAGCCGCATGCTCGAGNGGTTCGACTCGCCCTACACCGCCACCTGCGTGCGCCGCATGGTCGACGCCGGCGCTCTGCCCATCGGCAAGACCAACATGGACGAGTTCGCCNTCGGCTCCTCCACCGAGACGAGCCACTTCCAGAAGACCCGCAACCCCTGGGACACCCGCCGCGTGCCCGGCGGCTCCTCGGGCGGCTCGGCCGCCGCGGNGGCCGCCGGCGAGGTCACGCTGGCCCTGGGCTCCGACANGGGCGGATCCATCCGCCAGCCGGNGTCGTTCTNNGGCGNCGTGGGAATGAAGCCCACCTACGGGGCGGTCAGCCGCTACGGCGTCGTGGCGTTCGGCTCGTCCCTCGACCAGGTGGGCCCGTTCGGCCGCTGCGTCGAGGACGTCGCCCGCGCCATGAACGCGCTCGTGGGCCCCGGCAGGGACCCGCTCGACTCCACGAGCCAGGACGTTCCCGTGGACTTCCTGGAACACCTCGACGACCCCGTCGAGGGCCGCACGGTGGGCGTCGTGGGCTCGCTCCTCGAGGCCGAGGGCCTCTCGCACGAGGTCAAGGAGGCCTGCGGGGCCGCCTGCCGCGCCCTCGAGGACGCCGGCGCCACCATCGTGGACGTCGAGCTGCCCCACATCGACGCCGCCATCAACGCCTACTACGTCATCGGCCCCTGCGAGGCCTTCTCCAACCTGGCCCGCTTCGACGGCGTGCGCTACGGCTACATGGAGCAGGGCTGCGGCACGCTGGCCCGCCAGACGTCGCTGTCGCGCGCCCACGGGTTCGGCACCGAGGCCAAGCGCCGCCAGCNCCTGGGCGCCTACCTGCTCTCCTCGGGCGTGTACGACCGCTACTACATGGGCGCCNTCTCGGCGCGCACCCTCATCGGCCGCGACTACGCCGACGCCTTATCCAGGGTTGACTGCCTGCTCATGCCGGTGGCCCCGCGCGCGGCGTGGTTCTCCGGCGAGATGGGCGACGCCACGCAGATGTACCTGTCCGACACGTTCACCATCTCGAGCAACATCGCCGGCAACGGCTCGGTCTCGGTGCCCATGGGCCTCGGCCACGACTCGGGGATGCCCGTGTCGGTGCAGCTGCAGACCCCGGCGTTCCGCGACCGCACGCTGCTCACGTTCGCCCGTGCCCTCGAGAGGGCCGTGGGTGCCGGCGCCGTGGCACCCGGCTTCGCTGGAAGGGGAGGCTCCCTGGCATGAAGACGCTGAACGAGGTGCTCAAGGACTGGGAGGCCGTCATCGGCCTCGAGGTCCATACCGAGCTCACCACCCTCGAGACCAAGATGTTCTGCGGCTGCAGGCTCAGCCATGACGACGAGCCCAACACCAACGTGTGCCCGGTGTGCCTGGGCATGCCCGGCGCGCTGCCGGTGCCCAACGAGGAGGCCATCCGCTCCATCGTCAAGGCGGGCCTCGCCACCAACTGCACCATCGAGAAGCACTCGATGTTCTACCGCAAGCACTACTTCTATCCCGACATGGCCAAGAACTTCCAGACCACCCAGGGGCCCGTGGCGTTCTGCATGCACGGCCACCTCGACCTCGAGGTACAGGGCCCCGGCGCCAAGGAGCGCGAGGACCGCGCCGGCCTGGAGGCGCTGGACGACGGCTACGTCGCGCCGGTGCGTATCCTGCGCATCCACATGGAGGAGGACGCGGCCAAGATGGTGCACGTGGGCGGCGAGGAGGGCCGCATCGCCAGCGCCACGGAGTCGCTCGTCGACTACAACCGCTGCGGCACCCCGCTCATCGAGCTCGTGACCGAGCCCGACCNCCGCACCCCCGNGGAGGCCCGCCNCTTCATGGAGAAGCTCCGCCGCACGTTCCTCGCGCTGGGCATCTCCGACTGCTCCATGGAGAGCGGCTCCATGCGCTGCGACGGCAACGTGAGCCTCCGGCGCCGCGGCTCCAANGGGCTGGGCACCAAGACCGAGCTCAAGAACATCAACTCCTTCAAGAGTCTGCACGACGGGCTCGAGTACGAGATCCGGCGCCAGGCCGAGGTGCTCGAGGGCGGCGGAGAGGTCTTCCAGGAGACCCGCCACTGGGAGCCCTCCAAGAAGCGCACCGTGGTCATGCGCGTGAAGGAGACGGCCGACNNNTACCGGCTGTTCTNTGACCNCGNCNTNNCGCCTTTCGANCTNTCCGACGAGTTCGTCGAGGGGTGCCGCCGCGAGCTCCCCGANCTGCCCGACGCCCGCCGCGACCGCTATGTGGCCGACCTCGGCCTGAAGCGCGCNGACGCCGCCCAGCTGGNGGCNNACCCCGATGCCGCCGCGTTCTTCGACGCCGCCGTGGAGGGCGCGCCCAAGCTGGCCCAGGGCATCGCGAACCTGTTGGTGAACGACGTTGCCGGCCACCTCAACGCCGCCGGTCTGGGCTTCTCGGCATCCGACGTCTCTCCGGCCCAGGTGGCCGGCCTCGCCGCGCTGCTCGCCGAGGACGCCATCACCGCCAGACAGGGCCGCGAGGTCGTGGAGCTCATGGCCGGCACCGACCGGACGCCCGACGCCGNCGTGGACGCCAAGGGCATGCGCCAGGTCACCGACGACGGTGCGCTGNTGCCTNTCGTGGNGGCCNTGGTAGCCGACTGCCCCGACCAGGTGGCGCAGTTCAGGGACGGCAACCAGCGCGTGGTGGGCTTTCTCGTGGGCCAGTGCATGAAGCGCGCCAAGGGCTCCGGCAACCCCAAGCGCTTCAACGAGCTGCTGGTGGAGGCCATGTCCAAAGTACCCGCGGCGGAGGCCGAGCCGGCCGCTGCGGATAAGGGGGCGGCGGAGAAGGCTGCTACGAAGCCGGCCAAGCCNGCGGCGAAGCGGGCCGAGNCTGCGGCGAGGAAGGCGGCAAAGGCGGCGTCCAAGAAGGCCGCGGCCAAGAAGGCCGAGCCGGCTACTGAGAAGGCGTCTCCCGCCAAGGCAGCCGCCAGGGTCAAGACGACCGGGGCTGCAGCCAAGCCGACTGCCAAGACGACCGGGGCTAAGAAGACCGCCGCCAAGAAGACGACGGCTGCGACCAAGGCGGCCGCGGCGCCTGAGCCGTCCTCGTCCGCCGAGGCCGCCCCGTCCAAGACCAAGCCTGCCGCGGCCAAGGTCGAGAAGGTCGCGGCCGCCTCCAAGCCGAAGGCCGCCGCCAAGGCCCCGGCGGCCCCCAAGACCAAGGCCGCGACGGCTCCGGCCAAGAAGGCGGTCGCGCCTAAGGCCGCCAAGGCCCCGGCGCCCGCCGCCGACAAGGCCCCTGCGGCCACGGCGGAGGCCAAGCCCGCCGATCCCGAGGCCAAGCCCGCGAAGNCCCCGCCCGGCCGCAGGTCCGCGGCCAAGCCGTCGGCCCGAAAGCGCCGCAAGTAACGGCGCAGGACAATCGGGCCGTCGGGCGCCCCGACCCCTCGGGAGGGTCGGGGCGCCTTCTCTTTCTCACATCGGGACCGGCCATGCCGAAGGCCCCTGTGGCATGGGTCTCTCGGCTCGATGTGCGTNAAGACCCATGCCAAAGCCCGCTCCGGCATGCCCGGAATATATAAATTGAGAAATATCATAAGTGACAGATGGGCCGGGCACCGCTGTCAAGTGATAGCGGTGCCCGGCCGTTGGGACAAAAGTGCCCGACTGATGGGACGGGGGCCGGCTAGTCGGTTCCCATCACCGACGACAGGATCATCGAGACGAGCGAGATCACGATGGCGCCGATCAGGGCCGAGCCGAAGCTGTCGATGTAGATGCCCACCCCGAGCACCGCGCGGGCGAGCCAGCTGGAGAACTCGAGCAGCACCGCGTTGATCACGATGTAGAAGATGCCCAGCGTGAGCACGGTGATGGGCAACCCGATGACCTGCAGCACCGGTTTGATGGAGACGTTCACCAGCGACAGCACCAGGGCGCAGGCGAGCGGGCCCACCCACTGGCCGCCTACGGCGAAGATGCCTGGGACGATGTTCACGGTGACGATGGTGGCGATGAAGGTGACGAGCCAACGGCCGATAAAACCCATGAGTTGCTCNTGTCCTGCGCTCCCCGGCGTACCGTACCATGGGAGGGTGACGTGTCAGATNTGAAGGTATGTTCCCAGGAGACCCCATGGACCGACGGCGCGAGGAGCAGATGAGCAGACCCGATGTGGACGCCCTGGCGGCCGCCCTCGTGTCCGTCTCTACCGTTGATGAGGCCAAGGCCCTCATGGTGGACCTCTGCACCGTCCGCGAGATCGACGACCTCGCCCAGCGCCTCGAGGTGGCGCGCATGCTCGACGCGGGAGACCCCTACGCCAGCGTGCAGAAGGCCACCGGCGCCTCCTCGACCACCGTGAGCCGGGTCTCCAAGTTCCTCAACGGCGGCTTCGGCGGCTACCGCCTCGTGCTCGACCGCATGGACGGCGCCCGTTGAGCACGGCCCCGCACGACGGCGGCCTGACGCCTCGGGCCGCCGAGCTTGCGTGGCTCGTCGCAGGCTTCGTCGTCACGGCCCTCGATCTTTCCCGCCGCGCCCGCGAGTGGCCCCTGCACCGCGAGTCCCTCGCCGGGATGCCCGTCGACGAGGCCCTGCGCCTCTCGGCCGCGGCGGACCGGTCCTGGACGCGCCTCGGCGCCGTGACCTCGTTCTGGATGAGGGAGCCCCTCGGCCCCGGCCCCGCGGAGGCCTGGCGCCTCGACCGCTCCTGGAGGGGCGACCGCACCCTCGGCCCCGGCGACGTCCTCCGGTCGCTCGCGTCCTCCGCCCGCTTCTCCCGGCGCCCCGACCTCTGCCGCGCCCTCGCGGCCCTCGAGCAGGGGCGCCCCGCCCGTGCGGTCCGCATGATGGGGGAGGGGCCCGCTGCCGACGACCCCGCCTGCGCCCAGGCGCTCCGTCGCGTGCGGGACGCCCTGCTCGATGTCGCCGCCGAGAGGGGCACCCGCTCCCTGCCGGCCACCGGGGAGCTCCGCCGCGCCCTCGCCGCGCTGCTCCCGCCCCTCGTCCCGCCTGCGCCACCTGTCCCTGCCGGCCGTCCCGCGGCGGGGCCGGCAG
>NZ_CAJMXC010000041.1:0-16024 GCF_905219715.1 Olsenella sp. CU969 | reverse complement strand
CTCCTGGACGCCGGCGCCCGGTGGGCCCCCACCCCCGCGGCGGCCTGCGAGGGTGCCCAGGCGGTCTTCACCATGGTGGGCATGCCGGAGGACGTCGAGGAGGTGTACCTGGGCCGCGACGGTCTCCTGGCCGCCGCCGAGCCGGGCACGTTCCTCGTGGACCTCACCACATCGCGCCCGGAGCTCGCCCGGGAGCTCTCCGAGGCCGCCTCGGCCATGGACGTCACGGCCTTCGACTGTCCGGTCACCGGCGGCCAGGAGGGCGCCGAGGCGGGCACCCTCACCCTCATCGCCGGCGCCACCGAGGCCCAGGCGGCCCCGCTGCTGGGCGCCCTGGAGGCCTTCTCCAGCCGCATCTTCTGGTTCGGGCGCCCCGGCGCCGGCCAGGCGGCCAAGCTCTGCAACCAGGTCTCGCTGGCGGGCGCCATGGTCGGCGCCTGCGAGGCCGTGGCGTTCGCCCGCGCCCAGGGCCTGCCCGTGGGGGAGGTCTGCGAGATGGTGGGTTCCGGCATGGGCGCCACCCGCGCCCTCGGGGCCTTCGCCGCCAAGATGGAGGAGGGCGACTGGAAGCCCGGGTTCAAGGTGTGCCACATGGCCAAGGACCTCGGCCTCGCCGTCGAGGCCGCCGACGATGAGGGACTCGCGCTCCCCGGCGCCGAGACCGTGGGCACCCTGTACCGCACCCTGGCGGCCGTGGGCGGGGCCGACCTCGGCACCCAGGCCNTCGAGGTGCTCTACGAGGAGGAGGCCGACGCCGCGGCGGCCGGCCTCGACTGGTCCCACGCGGCCCTGGACGACGAGGGCGACGGCGACGGCTGCTGCGGCGGCCACCATCACGGCGACGGCTGCTGCGGCGGCCACCACCACGGCCACGACGGCTGCGGCTGCTCCGGGGAGGGCCATGGGCACTGACGGCNTCGCCANGGCGGTGGTGGGCCTCATGCTCGCCATCTTCGGCATCGTGCTGGGCTNCGGCATCGGCAGCCGCCTCGCCGAGGAAGTGACCGACCGCAAGACCTACTGGAAGTACAACGCCGTCGCCTACGCCGCCGGCATCCTCGTCTCGGCCCTCGTCTGGGCCACGGGCTGGTCGGTGCTCGCCTTCGGCACCGTCGGCTGCCTGGGCGGCGTGATCGCCGGCCTCAAGATGGGCTACGGCGAGGCCGTGGGCCCGTGGGTCACCCACGACCGCTTCTTGGGCCTCAACACCAGGAAGGGCCGCCACCCCCGGCCCAAGAGGACCGCCTCCACCGGCACCGGTTGGGCCAGACGCAGGCCCGATGGGGAGGGGGAGTCCGATGAGCCCGAGCTCATGTCGGTCTCCGACCCCGAGAAGCGCCGCTGACAGATTGCGGGGNGCCGGCACCGAGGCGCCCAGAAAGGAGGGCCTACCCATGGCCGACAACGACATCGAGAAGCTCATCGAGGACCTCTCCGCCCCCGGCAGGCGCGCCCGCCAGGACGCCGCCCACGCGGTGGCCGCCCTCGCGGCGGAGGACCCCGCGGCCGTGGCGTCCCACGTCGAGGAGCTCTGCGACGCCCTCGAGCGCCCCGAGGCCCAGACCCGCTGGGAGGTGCTCTCCGCCCTGACCTCGCTCGCCGCGGTGGACAAGGAGGCCTGCGCCGCCGCCGTGGAGAGCGCCGAGGCGTCGCTCTTCGACGAGGACTCCTCCATGGTGCGCCTCGCCGCCTTCCGCCTCATCGTCCAGGCCGGCCTCGGGGGCGCCGAGGAGGCCGGGCGCGTNTGGCCCGTCCTCGACGAGGCGGTCCAGTGCTTCCACGGCGATCCCGAGTACCGCGACATGCTCGTGGCCCTCGTGTCGTTCGCCCAGGGCCCGGCGCCCAAGGACGNCCGCGACGCCCTCGCCGAGCGCGTCTCGTTCGACGCCGAGAAGTCCACGCTACCCTACATCAAGGCCTACTCCCAGGAGATCGTCGAGGCCGCCAAGGCCGACCGCTGACGGTCCCGCGGAGCAGAGAGAGAGGAGAGTCCCGTGACCCACGACGTCACCCTCATCCCCGGGGACGGCATCGGCCCCGAGATTGCCGCGGCCATGGAGGAGGTCGTCGCCGCCACCGGCGTCGACGTCCGATGGAGGCGCGAGCGCGCGGGGGCCCAGGTCTACGAGGAGTGCGGCACGCCGCTGCCCGACTCGGTGCTCGAGGCCGTCGCCGAGACGAAGGTCGCCATCAAGGGCCCCACCACCACCCCGGTGGGCTCCGGGTTCCGCTCCATCAACGTGGCCCTGCGCCGCGCGTTCGACCTCTACGCCTGCGTGCGGCCGTGCCTCTCCATGCCCGGGGACGGCAGTCGCTACCGCGACGTGGACCTCGTGGTGGTGCGCGAGAACACCGAGGACCTTTACGCCGGCGTGGAGTTTGAGGCCGGCACCCCCGAGGCGGGGCACATCATCGCCTCGGTGAACGAGCGCATGCCCGGAGCCATCAGGCCCTCCTCGGCTATCTCGGTCAAGCCCATCTCGCCCGAGGGTTCCGAGCGCATCGTGCGCTATGCCTTCGAGTACGCGCGCAGTCGTGGCCGCAGGAGGGTGTGCTGCGTGCACAAGGCCAACATCATGAAGGCCACCGACGGCCTGTTCATGCACGTGGCCGAGCGCGTGGCCGAGGACTATCCCGACATCGCCTTCGAGTGCCGCATCGTGGACGCCTGCTGCATGGGCCTCGTGTGCGACCCGGCGGACTTCGACGTCCTCGTGCTGCCCAACCTCTACGGCGACATCGTGAGCGACCTCTGCGCCGGCCTCATCGGCGGCCTGGGGCTCGCCCCNGGCGCCAACATCGGCAGCGAGTGCNCNATCTTCGAGGCCACCCACGGCTCGGCGCCCGACATCGCCGGCAAGGACATGGCCAACCCCACGGCCCTGNTTCTCTCGGNGGCCATGATGCTCGACCACCTGGGGGAGCCCGGCGCCGCCGACGCCGTGCGCGACGCCGTGCGCGAGGTGCTGGCAGAGGGAACGAGCGTCACGGCCGACATCCGCCGCGCCCTCACCGGCTCCGCCGAGGGGGCCGCGGGCTGCGCCGCGTACGGGCACGCCGTGGCGGAAGCCGTCAGGGCACGTGTGTAGGGTTGTGGTTCCCCTCGCACTTAAAGGGAGTTTTTGGTTTCCTATACAGAACCTGTCAAAATCATCGCATTGCATCGATGCACATGACCGAGGAGAAGGGATCCGTCTCATGGCAGACGAGAAGAAGGGCGACCTGTCGTCCCTGGGCGACGACAAGGGCGGCAAGGCCAAGGCCCCCAAGAAGCCGGCCGAGAAGCGCTTCACCGTGCCGGTGTTCGCGGTCTGCGTCGTCGCGGCGGCCGTGATCGGCGTGCTCGTGGGCAAGTTCCTGCTCGGCGGCTTTGCCGGCGGCGCCGTGACGGGCAAGACCACGCTCTCCGAGGGCGAGCTCGACAGCACCGTGGGCTCCTACGTCTACCAGGGCCAGACCCACTCCATCACCGCGCGCCAGGCCCTCGGGGCCGCCACGGGCGTGGACGCCGCCAAGCAGGACGACGGCACCTACACCATGCCCTCCGCCGACAACGTGCTCGACTACGCCCGCAACCAGGTGCTCGCCGTGGCCGTCAAGGCCGAGGGCATCGAGGTCTCCGACGAGGACATGGCCACCTACGCCAAGGACACCCTGGGCACCGACGACTATGCCAGCCTTGCAGCCACCTACGGCATGAGCGAGGACGAGGTCAAGGAGGTCGTGCGCCAGNCCGCCGGCGTCAAGCGCCTTTACGACAAGGTCGTGGGCACCGACGACTCCGCCCAGGCCCCCGAGACCCCGGCCGAGCCCGCCNAGGGCTCCGAGGACGCCGCCACCGCGGACTACGGCAAGTACATCGTGGGCCTGCTCGGCGACGAGTGGGACGCCGACAAGGGCACCTGGGCCCGCGAGGACGGCCCGTACTACGCGGCCCTCAAGGACCAGAGCTTCTCGGCCGACTCCGCCACCTACGACCAGGCCATGACGGCGTATTATGTGGCCTACCAGCAGTATTCGCAGCAGGCCAGCAGCCAGTCGGCCACGTGGAGCCAGTACGTGAACGGCCTGCTCGCCAACGCCTCGATCTCCATCGGGGAGCTGGTGTCGTAAGGCCGCTCTTCCGATTGGCTGACCCATGGACATCCTGGTGAGCAACTGTCTTCTTGGCGCCCCCTGTCGCTATGACGGGGGCGCCAAGCCCGTTGACGGGGTCATCGGGCNCTGCTCGCGCCCGGGCGTCACCGCGCACCCGGTGTGCCCGGAGTGCGCCGGGGGGCTGCCCATCCCGCGCCCGCCGGCCGAGATCCGCGACGGCCGCGTGTACCTGGAGTCTGGCCAGGACGTTACCGATGAGTTCGAGGCCGGCGCCCGGGCCACGCTGGAGACGGCGCGGCGCGTGCGGCCGGCCTTCTGCGTGCTCAAGGCCAAGAGCCCCAGCTGCGGCAGGGTCCGTGTCTACGACGGCACGTTTTCCGGCAACCTTGTGGCAGGCGACGGCATCGCCTGCGACCTGCTCGTGAAGGAGGGGTTTTTCGTGACAGACGAGAAGACGGTCGAGCGCTGCCATCCCACCATGGAGCATCCCGTGGCCATCTGCCTGGGCAGCGGCCTAGGGTCGGTGGCGAGGCTCGTGAAGCCGGTGCGCCGCATCCCGTACGCCGACATCGACGGCTTCCCCGCGGGGGCGCGCCCCGTGGCNGGCCACAGCTTCGAGGCCACCGTGGGCACGCTCGACGGCGTGCCGGTGGTGGTCTACCCGGGCCGCGTGCACCTGTACCAGGGCTACTCCGTGCGCGAGGTGACGAGCCTCGTGCGCCACGCGCACCACCTGGGCTGCCGTGACATCGTGTTCGCCGCCGCGGCCGGCGCCATCGACGGCCAGGCGCCGCTCGGCCTGGGCCTTGTGAGCGACCAGCTCAACCTCACCGGCCAGAACCCCCTCGTGGGCGACGAGGCCCTGCGTGGCGTGGACAACGCCTTCGTGGACATGAGCGACGCCTACACGCCGTACCTGCGCCAGGTGGCCAAGGCCGTGGCCGGGGACCAGGGTGTCGAGCTCTCCGAGGGCGTGCTGGCGGGCATCTCCGGCCCGAGCTTCGAGAGCCCGGCCGAGGCGCGCGCCATGGCGCTCTGCGGCGCCAGCTACACGGCGATGTCCGTGGTCAACGAAGTGGTGCTGGCCCACGCCCTGGGTATGGAGGTGCTGGGCGTTACGCTGTCGGCCAACAAGGCAGGGGCGCCCGGCGTCTCCCACGAGACCGTGCTCTCCTATGCCGAGGGCCACGGGGCGGATTTCGAGGCGCTGCTGAGGGGCGTGCTCACCAGGCTTTGACGGCCGGGGTTGAAATCCCGGGGGTGAGCCCGTATACTACGAGGTCGCGCCAGTTTAGCTCAGTTGGTAGAGCACCGCTCTCGTAAAGCGGGGGTCATCGGTTCGAGTCCGATAACTGGCTCCAGGGAAATCGCAGGTCGGAGGGTGTGTCTGCCCTCCGACCTTTTTTCTNGCACGAGTTTGCAGCGGTTTGCACATGCCGCGCTGGCCGTTTGGTACTTTTCTCTGGGAGTGGAGCCCTAAAACCACCAAACGAGTGCCCGTTTGGTGGTTTACATGAATCCGTGAATGAAAAACCACCAAACGACCTCGCCCGGGGCATGCCGGGTGCCGGGGGGGGGGTTCCGGGTCCTGCTCCGGCGCCCACAATCTGTCACCATGCAAACCAGCCCCCTGCCGTCCGAGAGGAGCCCCATGCCGTTCCAGCTGCGCCATGGCGATCTGACAGAGACCCCGGCGGACGCCCTGGTGAACGCCGCCAACGAGCGGCTGGCCCCCGGTGGGGGCGTGTGCGGGGCCATCTTCGAGGCGGCCGGCCCCGCCGAGCTCGACGCCGCCTGCCGTGCCGTGGCCCCGTGCCCCACGGGANCGGCCGTGGCCACCCCGGCCTTCAGGCTGCCGGTCGGGCACGTGATCCATGCCGTGGGCCCGCGGTGGCAAGACGGCCGCCACGGAGAGCGGGAGCTCCTGGCCTCGGCCTACCGGTCGGCCCTCGCCGTGGCGTCCTCGCTGGGCGACCGGTCGGTGGCCTTCCCCCTCATCTCCGCCGGAATCTATGGCATGCCGCNNGAGACCGCCCTCGAGCTGGCCACCGGGGCCATCACCGGCTATCTCGCCGACACCGACGACTCCCTCGCGGTCTCCCTCGTCCTTCTCGACGAGCCCGCGNCCCTGCGTCGGACCCTGCCCCCCGGCCTGACGGCCTACCTCGCCGAGCAGGGCGTCGACGTCGGGTCGTCGCNGGACCTGGACCGCTCCATGGCCTCCGGGGACACGGGCGCCTTCTTTCCCCAGGCGGCGCCCGCGATGCCGCAGGCGGCCCCCTGCGCGACTCCCCGGGACGCCGCAGTGCCGCCGAAGCGGCGGCACTGCGTCAAGGACCTGCTCTCCCGGCGCCTCGCCTCCCTCGACAAGGGCTTCTCTGATACGCTCCTCGACCTCATCGACGAGCGCGGCCTCGCCGACTCCGCCGTGTACCACCGCGCCAACATGAGCCGGCAGCACTTCTCCAAGATTNGCTCCAACCCCGACTACCGCCCGGGCAAGCCCACGGTCCTGGCCCTCGCCGTGGCGTTGGAGCTGCCCCTGGCCCAGGCCGAGACCCTCCTTGCGCGCGCCGGCTACGCGTTCAGCCCGTCGTCGGCCGCAGACGTCATCGTGCGGTGGTTCATCGAGGAGGGCCGCTACGACATCTTCGAGATCAACGAGGCCCTCTACGCCTACGACCAGCGGCTCCTCGGCGCCTGACCGCCCGCATCAACAAGGCAATATGCGAAGTGACAGATGGGCCAGGCATCGCTGTCACAAGGCACCGCTGTCACACGTTGCCGCGGCGCGATGTCGCCCGGCAGGTTACCTCCGCCNGACCGGGGCCCCGTAGGCTGTGCTCAGTCGACGGGGCGCCGCCCCAGAAGGGAGCCAGTCATGAAGGGTCACAACGAGGAGCTCGTGTTCGTCATCGACAAGAGCGGGTCCATGTCCGGGCTCGAGGCCGACACCGTGGGAGGGTACAACTCCGTGCTCGACCGCAACCGCACGGGGGAGGGGAGCGCCTGGGTCACGTGCGTGCTCTTTGACACGGGGTTCGAGGTCGTCCACGACCGCGTACCCATCGAGACCGTCGAGCCGCTCAGGCGCTCCGACTACGTCCCCGGCGGCTGCACCGCGCTGCTCGACGCTGTGGGCCGCACCATCGAGCGCGTNGCCCTTGNNCAGAGNCACTTGCCCGANNGCTTNAGGNCCGACCACACCACNTTCGCCATCATCACCGATGGCGAGGAGAACGCCAGCGGCAGCTTCACCTATCCCATGGTCAAGNNGATGATCGAGGGCAAGGAGCGCGAGGGCTGGGAGTTCCNGTTCCTGGGGGCCAATATCGACGTTGCCTCCCACGCCGCGTCCATGGGCATCCGGCCGGCCATGGCCACGAGCTACTCGGCCGACGAGACCGGCACCTGGGCGGCGTTCGACTCCTTTGCCGGCGCCGTGGCCCAGGCTAGGTCCTGCGGTGCGGTGGACGGCTCTTGGTCAGCGCCCACCAAGGCCGACGAGGGTCGCCGCCGTGGTGGAAGGGGCCACGGTCGCGGGCGCTTCTGTCGGTAGCGGGCGGTGCCGTCGCACGGCGGGTCGGCTACCCTTGGGTGAACGCCTGCATGCCGAGAGGAGCCGCCGTNAGCAGCGCCGCGCCTGACCGTCCCATAACCGTNGAGGTCTGCTGCGGGGGTGTCGCCGACGCCCTTGCGGCCGAGGAGGGCGGCGCCGGGCGCGTGGAGCTCAACGCGGCACTGCCCCTAGGCGGCCTCACGCCGGCCGTGGCCGCCGTGGAGGCGGTGCGTCGGATGACGGGGCTGCAGGTCGTGGCCATGGCCAGGCCCCGCGCCGGTGGCTTCTGCTANGGGGATGCCGACTGGTCCCAGCTCCTGGCCGAGGTGGACGCCCTGCTTGCAGCCGGTGCCCACGGGGTGGCGTTCGGCTGCCTGACGCCCGAGGGCGCCGTGGATGCCGCACGCGTCCGCGNGGTGGTGGGCCGGGCCCATGCAGCGGGGGCGGAGGCCGTCTTTCACCGGGCCTTCGACCTGGTGCTGGATGCCGACGGGGCCACGGCCATCCTCGCCGGTGCGGGGGTGGACCGCCTGCTCACGAGCGGCCAGGCGCCCACGGCCCCGGAGGGCGCGGGGCTCATCGCCCACCTGCAGGCTGCGTGGGGCGGGCGGTGCAGGTCCTGCCGGGATCCGGCGTGCGCCCGGGCAACGCGGCGGCCCTCGTGGCCGAGACGGGCGTGGGGCAGGTGCACTCGTCCTGCTCTGGATTCGTGACCGCTCCCGGCGCCGCGGCGGTGGCCCACGGTGTGGACTTCTCGGTACCGGGCTGCGGGCCGGAGCGGCTGCCCTGCGTGGACCCGGGGACGGTCCGGGAGCTGGTGGCCGTGCTGCGGTAGGGGTTGCGGGGGCGGCGTGGCGCGCGGTTTTGCGCGAAGGGCCTTCAGTGTGCGGTTCCGCTGGCATCAAGCACCGCCATTGCGCGGAAAACGGGCTTCTCGGGCCTCAAATCGCGCACTGACGGCTGTCGGTGCCAGGCTTATCGCGCATCGAGGACCTCTCGCGCCAAATCTTGAGGGGCCTTCGTGCCAGTGGCGTTGCGCATCGTGGCTCTCGTGTCGCCGCCCGGTGCATTCGCGGCGCTTACGCCTTTCGCGTCCGTCGCTGCAGCGGGCGGGGCGGGTCCCACCCGCCCACCTCGCACATGCTGCCTACCACGCACGCGCCCGCCCAGCACATCAGCATCGCAACATGCGAAGTGACAGATGGGCCAGGCACCTCTGTCACGCCGTGTCGTCGCGGGTCCCCGCTATACTGGGACGTCGACCTCGCACCCCATGTACAAGGAGGACCATGGCCCTACCCGCAGGCTTCTTCCTTCGCGCCGTCTCGTCGCCGACGGCGGCCAAGCTCATGCTCGTGGCCTGTGCCGTCATCTGGGGGTCATCGGCGTTCATGATGAAGGACGCCACCGAGTCGCTGCCGGTCTTCTGGCTCCTCGCCATCCGCTTCGGCATGNCCGCCGTCCTCATGCTCGTCGTCTTCTCCAAGAACGTCCGCGCGCACCTCGACCGCCGCACCATCGGCGTCGGGCTGCTTCTCGGCCTGTGGGAGTGGGGCGGCTACGCGGTGCAGACCGTGGGCCTCACCATGACCACCCCCGGCAAGAGCGCCTTCATCACCGGCAGCTACGTCGTCATGGTCCNCTTCATCGCCTGGGCCATGGGCANGGGCCGACCCCACCGCTGGGACCTCGCGGCGGCCGCCGTGTGCCTGGCAGGCCTCGGCTTCGTGGGGCTCGACGGCGGTGGCCTCGTCAACTTCGGCGACGTCCTCACCGTGGTGTGCGCCCTGCTCTTCGCCCTGCAGTTCGTCGAGGTGGCGCGCTGCGGCGGCGAGCTCGACATCTGGGCCCTCACGGCCTGGCAGTTCATCGCCATGTTCGGCCTGTCGGCGCTGCTCGCGGTCTTCGAGCCCGTCCCGTCGCCGGCCACCTTCACGCCGCCGCTGGTCCTGCAGCTCGTCTACTTCGGCGTCGTGTGCTCGTTNGTGAGCCTCGCCGCCATGAACTACGCCTTCACCCGTGTGCCGCCGGCGGAGGGCTCGCTCCTCGCCTGCCTGGAGTCGCCGGCGGGCGTCCTCTTCTCCGTCGTGGCCGGCCACGAGATTCTGTCGGGGCGCCTGACCCTCGGCTTCGCCCTGATATTCACCGCCGNGCTCATCTCCAACGNCTGNCCCTGGTACCGCGAGCGCCNGGCCAAGGGTGCCGAGCAACCCGAGCAACCCGNGACCCCTGGGAGGAACCATGCGTCCTGAGACCATCGAGGCCGTCTGCTTCGACTTCGACGGCACCTTGGCCGACACCGAGCCCCTCGGCATCGAGCTCGACCTCGAGGCCTACCGGTCCCTCGGNCTCGACGTGCCGCTGGAGGAGGCCCACACCGTCTGCGGCACCGACGGCAAGGCGTCCGTCGAGGCCATCCTCGCCAACCACGGGCGCCCCGACCTGACGGCCGAGAACTTCGAGGCCCGGCGCCGCCCCAGCTCCCAGAGCTACCGCTCCATGGACATCGCGGTCTTCCCCGGGGCCTTCGAGTGCGTCCGCTCGCTCAGGGCCGCCGGCGTCAAGTGTGCCGTCGTCTCCACCACGGCCGCCNGCGACCTCGCCTACGGCCTGTCGCGCATCGGCGCCATGGACTGCTTCGACGCCATGGTGGGCGGCGACATGGTGGAGCGCCGCAAGCCGGCACCCGACCCGTACCTGCTGGCCCTGTCGTTCCTGGGGGTGGACGCCTCCCACGCTATCGCTGTGGACGACTCCCCGGTGGGCATCGNGAGCGCCAAGGCCGCCGGCCTCCACGTCGTGGCCTTCACCGNCTCGCAGATCCGGCNGGACACCTCCGCNGCCGACGAGACGCTGGCCGCCTGGCCCCTCGACCTGGGGCTCTAGAGCTCCTCGGCGGGCGTGAGCCGCAGCTCGACGTCTGCGGGCAGTCGCCGCTCCAGGNATCGGCGCACGTTGAGGGAGTCNGACGCCTCGAANAACCGCTCGGCGTCNNGGCNGGCCATGCCCCCTGCCACCTTGCGGCCCACCAGGCGCTCCCTGAGGAGGGCCGGGTCCACCTCAACCCACACGGTGAGGGGGGAGAGGGGCGCCAGGCCACGCCAAGGCTCCTCGTCGAGGAGCAGGTAGTTGCCTTCCACGATGTAGGTGGGGCAGGTCACGGCCACGGTGTCTCCCACCACGTCGTGGGCAACCCGGGAATACGCGGGCCAGGGGTCGGGATGGATGAGGGCACGGCGGAGGCCGGGGAAGTCGTAGGTCTCCGGTGCCCCCTTGCGCCTCAGGAGCCCATGGGTCTCAAGCCAGGCGTTGGACCNGTGAAAGCCGNCCATGGACAGGGCGGGGACCCTCTTTCCCTCCGCCTTGCAGAGCTCCTCGAGCACCAGGGCCACCGTCGTCTTGCCCGANCCCGGCGGCCCGGCCACGAGCACGGGGCCGGGGCCGGCCAGGAGGATGCGGTGGGCCAGGGGCCTGAGGGCGCCGTCGATGTCCTCCTTGGCAAAACGGGCCGCCTGGGGCAGCCCGTTGACCGTGAGGTGGAAGGTCTCGGCAGGGACGGTGCGGCTCACAGCAGGATGAGCAGGCATACGGCGGCAAACACCACCAGGGCGGCCCACACCATGTTGGCGATGCGGATGCCGCGCTTCATGAGGGCCCGGTCGGCCGAGCGGTCGAAGGCGCAGGCCTCGCCGCTCGGGGCCGGGGTGTCGAGGTCGGGCTGGATGGGGTGGCGGTGCAGGGAGAAGTCGAAGCGCAGCTCGGACCCGCAGGTGGGACAGAAGCCCGTTTGGTCGGAGACGTCGTGGCCGCAGTTGATGCACTTCATGGGGTGCCTCTTCCCATAGGGTGCGGACAGGTATGTCAGTGGCCCCATTTTACAGTGCGATTTTCATTTGTGAACCCTTTTTGTAAGGCCGATACCACCAAGGGTCCCATTTCAAAAACCTGTGGCGGTCTGCTACACGCCGCAGGCCTCCTCGACGAAGGTCAGGACGTCGTCGAACACCTCCTNGGCCCCCTCCTCGTNGAGGATCTCGTGGCGCATGCCGGGGTAGAGCTTGCCCGACACGGTGCGGTAGCCGCGGTCGCGCAGGAATCCCTGGGCGTCGTTCCAGGCCTTCTNGCCCNAGGTGACGGGGTCGTCGGCGCCGGCGATGAACAGGATGGGCAGGTCCGGGCGGCTGACGGCCCAACCGTGGATGTCGTAGACGTCGCGCACGAGGGAGAGCAGGTTCTTGTAGCCGTTGAGGGTGAACACGAAGCCGCAGAGGTCGTCCTCGTCGTAGGCCCGCACGTTCCGCTCGTTGGCGGAGAGCCAACGCAGGGGGTGCTCGCCGGGGAGCCCCTNGCCGTAGCCCCCGAAGACCAGGCTGTTCACGAGGGGCGACTTGGCCCGGGGCCCCTTGACCATGGAGAGGGCGTTCACCAGCACCATGGCGGCGTCCTTGCCTGGNTTGTCCCCCGGGNCCCCGCACACCACGAGGCCGTCGACGGCGTCGTCGGAGTCCTTGATCAGGCTCCTCACCACGAGCGACCCCATGGAGTGGCCGAACAGCACCAGGGGGAGCCCCGGGTGGGCCGCCTCGAAGTGCTCCTGGACGCAGAGGAGGTCGCCGACGATGGCCCGGCCCGTCTCGTCCCCAAAGAACCCGAGGTCCTCGCTGCTCGCCACGGACGCCCCGTGGCCCCGGTGGTCGTGGATCACGGAGGCGAACCCGTGGTCGGCCAGCCATCCCATGAAGGGGTAGTAGCGCTCCTTGTGCTCCTCCATGCCGTGGGAGATCTGGACGAGGCCTTTTGGGCGTCCCTCGGGCACGGTCTCGGCGCAGGAGAGCCCAAGGCCGTCGAAGGGGGAGGAAAGGGTGANCAGGCGCGGTTCCATGGGACTCCTCGGATGGAAGGGGACGTGCGGTTGCGACCTCCCATCATAGGCNCCGGGGTCNGCGCCGNCCCTTGGCNGGGGTCTCCACGAGCCAGATGCCCAGGNANACCACGGCGATCGAGGCCAGGGCCGCCGCACCCAGGGGGTGCCCCTGGTCGCCCAGGGTCAGAAGGGATATGACCACGCCGAAAAGCGGCAGGGTGAAGCTGTAGGCCACCACGGNGCTTACCGGGTGCGATGCCAGAAGGACGCTCCAGACGGTGTAGGCCACGGCCGAGACGGCCACGAGCCATGCCAGGACGGCCCAGGCGCCGGCGCCGGTGGGCGGCAGGCGGCCGCCGAGGGCCCAGCCGAGGGCGGCGAGGGCGGCCCCTCCCATGACGACCTGCCATCCGGCGAGAAGCACCGGGTCGCTCTCGCGGGAGTAGCGGGAGGCCAGGACGCTCGCCACGGCGGCGAACACGGTGGCGAGGGCGAGCAGCCCCTCCCCGCCGAGGGAGAAGCCCATGGCGCCGCCCCAGTTGAAGAGGGCGAGGCCGGCCACGCCGGCGAGGGACCCGGCCACCTTGCGCCCGGTCAGGGCCTCGGTGTGGAACACGCAGGCCCCCACCACCAGCGCCACAAAGACCTCGAGCCCCTGGATGAGCGAGGCCGACACCCCGGTGGCGTGGGCGAGCCCCAGGTAGTAGCAGGTGTACTGCCCCACGGTCCAGGTGAGGCAGAGCTTGGCGGCGCTGTGGGCGCCGGCGCGGTCGAGCAGGGGAGGGACCCCAGCCTGGGCCCAGCGGAAGGCCAGGATGCAGGCGCCCGCCAGGAAGAAGCGCACGCCCGCGAAGAGCATCTGGCCCCCGGCGTCGCCGCTCCCGATGCCAAAGAGGCCGTAGCCCAGGGAGACCCCGGGCACGGCGCTTCCCCAGAGAAGGCAGCAGGCGAGGGCCCCGACCGCCAGGCCCGGGCGGGTGCCGAGGAACCCGCCGGCCCCTCTGCCCGAGGCGCTCACCGGGGCATCTCGGAGCAGAAGGCGACGAGCTCCGCCACGTCGGCCGTCTCGGTGGCCCAGGAGCACACGAAGCGCACCACCTGGCGGCCGTCGGGCAGGGTGAGGAAGATCTCGCAGCCGCAGGCGTCCTCGAGGGCACGGGCGAGCCCGGCATCCACGGTGAAGAACTGCTGGTTGGTGTCGCNTCGCAGGTAGGGCTCGTAGCCGGCGGCCATCAGGCCGTCGCGCAGGGNGAGNGCGNANTCGTCGGCNTGTNGGGCNAGGCGCCANTAGAGGCCGTCCTCGAAGGCGGCTTCGAACTGCACCCCCAGGAGGCGTCCCTTGGCCATGAGGCCGCCGCGCATCTTCTGCAGGTAGGGGAAGTCCCGCCGCAGGTCGGGGTCGCGGATCACCACGGCCTCGCCGAAGAGCATGCCGTTTTTGGTGCCCCCGATGGTGAAGGCGTCGGCCCGGCTGGCCATGTGGCCCAGCGACAGGTCGTTGGCGGGCGACTCCAGGGCAGCCCCCAGACGGGCACCGTCCACATAGACCTTGCAGCCGTGCCCCTCGGCCCAGTCGCAGACCTCGTCGAAGCGCCTGCGGTCCCACACCCCTCCGAACTCGGTGGAGTCGGTGATGTAGACCAGGGTCGGCCGGGTCATGTGGCGCCCGNAGCTGGTCTGGAACCCCCAGACGCGCTCGGCCTCCTCAACCGAGAGGAATCCGTCCCCGTCGTGGGTGGGGAGCACCGTGCGCCCGCAGGCCCCGACGGCCCCGGTCTCGTGGGTGTTGATATGGGCGTCGGGGGTGCAGACGACCCCCTCGAAATCACGGAGCATGCCTGCCACGCAGATGAGGTTGGCGCTGGTGCCGCCGACGCAGAACTCCACCGCGGCGTCGGGCTGGCCGCAGGCCTCGCGGATGAGGGCCCGGGCCCGCTCGGTGTGGGGGTCGCCCTCGGTGTAGCCCACGGTCTGCTCGCCGTTGGTGTCCACGAGGGCCGCCAGGATCTCGGGGGCGGCCCCCTCGGAGTAGTCGTTCTTGAAGCTGCGCATGGTCCTCCCTGCTGCCGGGCGTCTGGTGGCACGGGGCTAGTATAGCGACCNGGGCCATGGTCCCCCCATTGCNGCCGAGGCCATGGTTGCGCCTCTGTGACGGGGCCCGTCGGGGGGCGGCTCGGCGCCGTAGAATGGCCCGAAGCCGGCAAACGAGAGGACCTGCCATGGAGAAGAAGGACATCGACTGGGGCGAGCTCACCTTCAGCTACCAGCCCTGCGACTACAGCTATGTCTGCGACTACGAGAANGGCGCCTGGGGCGAGGGCGGGCNCACNGCCGACNACACCGTCACGCTCTCGGAGTGCGCGGGCATCCTTCACTACTGCCAGGAGTGCTTCGAGGGCCTCAAGGCCTACACCACCGAGGACGGCTCCATCGTGTGCTTCCGCCCCGACCTCAACGCCCGCCGCATGGCCGACTCGGCCGAGCGCCTCGTCATGCCGCCGTTTCCCGAGGACCGCTTCGTGGACGCCGTGAGGCAGGTCGTGGCCGCCAACGCCGCCTGGGTGCCTCCCTTCGGCTCCGGCGCCACGCTCTACGTGCGCCCCATGATGTTCGCCACCGGCGAGGTCATCGGCGTTCGCCCCGCCGACAGGTACNAGTTCCGCATCCTCGTGACGCCCGTGGGCCCCTACTTCAAGGGCGGTGTGAAGCCCATCACCATCTGCGTGTCCGAGTACGACCGCGCCGCGCCCCACGGCACCGGCAACATCAAGGCCGGCCTCAACTACGCCATGAGCCTCTACCCCTACGAGAAGGCCCACGAGAGGGGCTTCTCGGAGAACCTCTACCTCGACTCCGCCACCCGCACCTACGTGGAGGAGACCGGCGGCGCCAACGTGTTGTTCGTGGACGGGGAGGGTCGCCTCGTGGTGCCCCAGTCCGCCACGGACTCCATCCTGCCCTCCATCACCCGCCGCAGCCTCGTCTCCGTGGCCCGGGACATGCTCGGCATGGAGGTCGTGGAGCGCCCGGTGCGCTTTGACGAGGTGGACGGCTTTGTGGAGTGCGGCCTTTGCGGCACCGCCGCGGTGATCAGCCCCGTGGGCCGCATCGTCGCCGGCGACCACGAGGTGGTGTTCAACGGCGGCGCCGACGAGATGGGCCCCGTCATGACCAGGCTCCGCGACACCCTCACCGGCATCCAGGCCGGCACCGTGGAGGCGCCCGAGGGCTGGATCGTCCAGATCCCGGTGGAGTAGGGGCCGGTAGGGGCCGCGCCGCCGGGCGTGACAGCGGTGCCTGGCCCATCTGTCACTTCGCATATTTCTCTGTTGATGTTCGGCGGGAACTGGGGTGCCGGTGCGCGCCGGGGTGCCCTCGAGGGNCGGGCGCGCCCGTGGGCGTACCGGCACCCCTCCTCTCGCTGGGACGGGACGCCAGTTGGGACAAAAGTGCCCGACCACTGGGACAAAAGTGTCCGGGTGATGGGACAGTCAGTAGCTGGC
>NZ_CAJMXC010000040.1:0-16391 GCF_905219715.1 Olsenella sp. CU969 | reverse complement strand
TGTATAAGAGACAGGGGGAGAGCGTCCCCATCCCGCGGCGGTAGAGCTCCTCGTCGGTGCGCTGGCAGGAGAGCCCGTGCCGGATGCACCAGATCACGACGGCGTCGCGGGGGTCCTGGGGCGCGAGCCGCCCCTGGTTGGCCAGCGCGAGCAGCCGTTGGGTCTGGGTGAGCGTGCAGCCGAGCGCGCGGGAGAGCAGCAGCGCGTTGTTGCGGGTGATGCGGCGGGTGCCCTGGAACACCTGGTAGCCGAAGGTGGCGTTGAGCCCGGCCTCGCGGATGACCTCAGGCCTCNTGAGCGGCTGGGCTGCCAGGAGGGTGTCGAGGTAGGCGGACAGGGTGGCGGGCGCCTGCTTTCCCGACGCCTTGAGCTCGGCCAGGTACCCGTCCAGCGTGCAGGCCTCCTCCAGACGGGCCATGAGGTTCTCCGTGGTGTGCGCCATGGTCGCTCCAATATCTATGAAACTTAACCATTGAGATGGTATCACATATGGGACATGTGGGGGATTTTGGGGACGGCCATGGGCCCTACCGTCGAGAAACGCCGGTGTCGAGGAGTCTGCCCCCGNTGATGCACGGCCATCCCGCCCCGCGTTGACCGTTGTTTTCATGCAGTCANGAGGCCTATGGAACCTACCACCTTTCATCGCTGCGCGCATTAGCTACCAGCTAATGCGTCACCCGGGATACGTTTTTTAGAATGCCGTTTGTCTGAAAACATGCTTAATCAAGGATGCCGTCCGGCCCGGCGGGGCGACCCCGTGCCGCCCCGCCGGGCCCATCGGTAAGGAGCGCATCATGACCCATACAGCGAAGCTCGGCGCCGCGGCCTGCGCCTGCCTGCTCGCCCTCTCCCTGGGGGCCTGCGGAGGCGGCTCGGACACCGGCTCGGGCACCACCGATCCCGGCAACGGTCAGGGGTCCCAGGAACAGCAGGCCCAGCAGGCCGAGCCCGCCGAGGACGCCCCCTACCAGGTCACCATCGACAGCGCCCAGGTCGTGAAGACGTACGACGGCGGCGACGCCGTCTGCATCACCTTCACCTTCACGAACAACTCCGACGAGGCCGAGGCCTTCGGCACCGCCACCCGCGTCACCGTCTACCAGGACGGCGTGGAGCAGGAGATCGCCATGCCCGCGGAAAGCCCCGCGAACTACGGCAACTCCATGAGCAAGGTGAAGGCGGGNTCGTCCATCACCGTCGACGGCGTCTACGAGCTGGCCAACACCACCTCCCCCGTGGAGGTGGAGGTNGCCGANCTCTTCAACCTCGACGGGACCGTCCTCGCCGNGAAGACCTTCGACCTCTCCTAGGGCACCGTCCGAGCCCGTGGGCCGTGCGGCCCCGTGGGTCGTCCGACCTGCGGGGCCGCCATCCGTCCCGGCGCCCCNTTTTCATCCCTGTGAAAAGGGCGGCNACCGCCCGACACCCCGGCCGCCACCTTGGTAGCTTTTAAGAAACAGACCGNGGAGGGCCCATGGACTTCANCACCGAGTGCATCCACGCCGGGTACCAGGCCGGTAACGGGCAGCCGCGCACGCTGCCCATCGCGCTGAGCACCACCTACCCCTACGACTCCTGCGAGCAGGTGGCGCGGCTCTTCGACCTCTCGGAGGAGGGCTTCTTCTACTCGCGCATCGCCAATCCCACGTGCGACGCCGTGGAGCGCAAGATCGTCGCCCTCGAGGGCGGCGTCGGGGCCCTGCTCACGAGCTCGGGCCAGGCCGCCAACCTCATCGCCGTGCTCAACGTGGCCTCGGCCGGCGACTCCATCGTGGCGTCGAGCGCCATCTACGGCGGCACGGTGAACCTCTTCTCGGTCACGCTCAAGCGCTTTGGCATCGAGACCCGCTACGTGGGGCCCCGCGCCACCGAGGACGAGATCCTCTCCGCCGTGGACGAAACCACCAAGGCGGTCTTCGGCGAGACCGTGGCCAACCCGGCCCTCGACGTGCTCGACATCGAGACCTTCGCCGCGGCCGCCCATCGGGCCGGCCTGCCCCTGATCGTGGACAACACCTTCCCCACGCCGGTGCTCTGTCGGCCNATGGACTGGGGTGCCGATATCGTCACCCACTCCACCACCAAGTACATCGACGGCCATGCCATGACCGTGGGCGGCGTCGTCGTGGACTCCGGGCGGTTCGACTGGGAGGTCTCCGGCCGCTTCCCGGGCCTCACCGAGCCCGACGAGAGCTACCACGGCACCGTCTACACCCGCGACTTCGGCGACTCGGCCTACATCGTGAAGGCCCGCGTGCAGCTCATGCGCGACCTCGGCTGCTACCCGCCGGCCACCAACGCGTTCATCCTCAACGAGACCCTGGAGACCCTGCCCCTGCGCATGGCCCAGCACGGCTCCAACGCCCTGACCGTGACCCGCTGGCTCGAGNGCCGTCCCGAGGTTGAGTCGGTGAGCTACCCGGGGCTGGAGTCGAGCCCCGACCACGACCTCGCCGGAAAGTACCTGCCGAACGGCTGCTGCGGGGTCATCTCGTTCGTGCTCTCCGGCGGCCGCGAGCGTGCCGCGGCGCTGCTCGACGCNCTGGAGATGGTGCGCATCGAGGTGCACGTGGCCGACTCCCAGACCTGCGCCCTGCACCCGGCGAGCTCCACCCACCGCCAGCTCACCGACGACCAGCTCGCCGCCGCGGGCGTGGGGCCGGGCCTCGTGCGCCTGTCCTGCGGCCTAGAGAGCCCCGAGGCCATCATCGCCGACCTGGAACAGGCCCTGGCCGCCATCGCCTGACGCCCCCTGTCCCACCACCCGGACACTTTTGTCCCAATGGTCGGACACTTCTGTCCCATCATCAATCACGTAATAGGATAAGTGACAGATGGGCCAGGCACCTTTGTCACGCCAGGCGCATATGGAAAGGCCCGCCGGCGGCCGGTGCCGTCGGCGGGCCTGGAGGCGGTGATGCGACGCCGCCCGGTGGCTCCTTGCNGTATGGGTGCTAGCCCTGCCGGGTGACGTTCTCCTCNGNCACGTAGACGAAGCCCGGGGTGCCCTCGGCGGGCAGGGAGTTGTAGGCCACCATCTCGGCGATCTCGGCGGGCGTGGCGCTCTTGGGCTCGGTCTCGAGCAGGTACTCGGTGCTGGCGCGGCGCTCCATGGCCTCGCGGAAGTCCTTGGTCCCCACGAAGACCTCCTGCTTGTAGGGGTTCACGCCGAGCTTTTTGGCGCGGNAGAGGATGTAGGCGAGGGCCGCGACGTTGGCGACGAGGGCCACGATCGAGACGACGAGGTTCACGTTGGGGTTGTTCACGGAGTCGGCCGCGAAGACGGNGTCGTTGGCGAACATCGGCACCATCTGGCAGAACATACACCAGATAGAGAGGGTGAAGGCGCGGTTCTGGATCCAGCCGCCCTTGTTCCACCACAGGCCGGCGATGGTCGGGGCAAACAGCAGGGCCACGCCGCAGTACCAGGAGTGGGTGGGCAGGTTGTTGTAGGTGTAGCAGAAGTTCCACAGGTCGTAGGCGATGATGAACACCCACGTCATGTCGGGCCACAGCATGTCCTGGCGCTTCTTGGAGATGTAGATGCCAAACCAGCCGGTNATGCAGAAGATGNTGATGAGGCCGGCNATGCCGTTGAAGACGTTGTGCCAGCCGCCGTAGAGGGTCACGCCCTCGGTGGAGACCCACGTGGTGCCGAAGGCGCGGAAGGCGCTCTCGAAGTCGCTCACCACGGCGATCAGGATGTTGATGGCCACGATGATGAAGGGGAACGCCTTGAACCAGTGGGAGCGGCCGATCTTGCCCCAGCCGTACTTGAGCATCATGAAGCCGATGCACCCCGCCGTGGCCGCATAGACCTTGGNGTAGTGGAACCAGCTGTTCATGTCGGTGTGCGTGGGGTTGTTGAGCGCCCACTCGGCGCCNATGGNCGCGCCGANCTCGNCGGCCNGGCAGTAGACCGTCATGACGCCGCACACGCCGAAGAACATGACGATGCCGCCGGTCTTGCTCCTCCGGGCGAACTCGNTGAGGCCGATGAGGGCCCCCAGGACCATGAACAGCCCCAGCCATTGGTAGAGCGCGTTCGGCCCGTACACGGAAAACAACATTCGCTTCCTCCCTTAATCGTGGGACCTGTCTATATGGAGCGTCTGCGCGACGATGTCGGCCGCCATCTCGTCGTCGACGGACGGGTTGTTGCGCAGGAGCCCGATGACACCGGTGATGAGCATGTAGAGGGTCTCGTAGAGGTGGTCGATCTCTATGGTGTGGAGGCTCCCGTAGTCCTTCACGGTGGTGTCTATGAGGTAGTGGGCGGTGTGGTCGACCACCCGGTGGATGAAACCAAGGTAGAGCGAGGTGTTCTCGGTGGAGTTGAGGTCGGACCTGAACGAGTCCCTCTCGAGGATGGCGTTTCGCACGAGGCGCACCACCGATAGGAGGGCCTCGTCCACGTCGCCCTTCCGGCGNCGCTCGTTCCAGTAGCAGAGGGCCTCCACGTAGTCGCCCACGTAGTCGTCGAGCACCGCGGAGGTAACGGCGTCCTTGTCGCTAAAGTAATGGTAGAAAAGCGACCGNGTGACGCCAACGCGGTCGGTGATGTCCTGGATGGAGGTGCGGGCCAGCCCCTTCTCCTGGTAGAGGTCGCGGGCGGCACAGAGGAGTTCCTCCCGTCGCCGGTCGCGCCCCCTATCCTTTTGCCGGCCCATGGACTCCCCTTTCAAATCGACATCAGCCTAGGACTCGGTTTGACGCGCTGTCAATATACAGATTTGGCAATTCGTCAACGGTCCTCCGGCGGGGTCCCCCACAAGAAACGCCCCCGGGTGCGCTGGGCGTCCGGGGGCGTCTGGTGGGGCTGGATGCCGTCGGGAGGGCTAGTCCTCGACGATCTCGGTGATGGCACCGGTGGGGCAGGCCTCCATGCACTGGCCGCAGGCGATGCAGTTGTCCTCGNTGGCCACGACGGCGCACTCGTCGCCGAGCTCGAGGGTGTCGGTGGGGCAGGTGTCGACNCACACGCCGCAGCAGATGCACTCGTCGGCATCGATAACAGGATGGGCCATGGTTCTCTCCGATCGTCGGGGTAGTCGGCCCGCGGCGCGCGCGGGCCCCGTGTGAAGTGAATATAGCAAGAATGGCGGGCTTTGCAAGAATAGGTTCTGGACTTTTCCGCATCGTGTCCACCGCCAAAAAGTTAGCCAAAGTTGCAGGTACATGGTTTATATACCACCTGTCTACAGGTATTTGCTCCCCACACAACGCGTTCACGGTTGCCGGTCCCCTGTTAGCGGCTTCCACCAGCGGTGATAAGGCTCCATGAGGCCATCTGCGCATGCTCCGGCNCTCTGAGTTGTGGAGAACCAGAAAATATATGTTGCCCAGACTTAGATTATGTGTAGTATGTTCCGCAAAGGATATAAGCCTCACCAGTGTAATGCCGGCATAGACGGCCCCCTCGGCCGCCACAGGGCCCTGCACCACGAGGCAGGCATGAAAGGAAGGCCAGTTATGGCAAACAAGATTCTGGGCATCGACCTCGGCACCACCAACTCCGCCATGGCGGTCCTGGAGGGCGGCGAGCCCACCATCATCGTGAANGCCGAGGGCGACCGCACCACCCCGTCCGTGGTGTCGTTCCAGCCCGACGGCGAGCGTCTCGTGGGCAAGGCGGCCAAGAACCGCGCCGTCACCAACCCGCAGAACACCGTCTTCTCCGTCAAGCGCTTCATGGGCCNCAAGTTCGACGAGGTCCAGAGCGAGATCAAGACCGTCCCCTACACCGTGAAGCCGGGCAAGGACGGCCGCGTGGTCATCGNCATCGAGGGCACCGACTACACCCCCGANCAGATTAGCGCCATGACCCTCGCCAAGATGAAGGCCGACGCCGAGAAGTACCTCGGCGAGACCATCACCGAGGCCGTCATCACCGTCCCCGCCTACTTCAACGACGCCCAGCGCCAGGCCACCAAGGACGCCGGCAAGATCGCCGGCCTCGAGGTCAAGCGCATCGTCAACGAGCCCACCGCGGCCGCCCTCGCCTACGGCCTCGAGAAGGCCGATGGCGACCAGAAGATCCTGGTCTTCGACCTGGGCGGCGGCACCTTCGACGTCTCCCTGCTCGAGCTCGCCGANGGTGTGACCGAGGTCCTCGCCACCAACGGCGACANCCACCTGGGCGGCGACGACTGGGACCAGCGCATCATCGACTGGGCCGCCGACAAGTTCCAGAAGGAGGAGGGCGTCGACCTTCGCAAGGACCCCATGGCCCTGCAGCGCCTGAAGGAGGCCGCCGAGAACGCCAAGAAGGAGCTCTCCAGCGCCCAGCAGGCCACCATCAACCTGCCCTTCATCACCTCGGTCGACAACGCGCCCAAGCACCTCGACTACACGCTCACCCGCGCCGAGTTCGAGCGCCTCACCCGTGACCTGCTCGACCGCTGCAAGGAGCCTGTGACCAAGGCCCTCAAGGACGCCGGCCTCAACATCTCCGACATCGACGAGGTCATCCTCGTGGGCGGCTCCACCCGCATGCCCGCCGTGCAGGAGCTCGTGCAGAAGATCACCGGCAAGAAGCCGAACATGTCCGTGAACCCCGACGAGGTCGTGGCCGACGGCGCCGCCGTCCAGGGCGGCGTGCTCACCGGCGACGTCGACGGCATCCNGCTGCTGGACGTCACCCCGCTGTCCCTCGGCGNCGAGACCATGGGCGGCGTCATGACCNAGATGATCGACCGCAACACCACGATCCCGACCNCCAAGACCGAGATCTACTCCACGGCCGCCGACAACCAGACCTCCGTCGAGATCAACGTGCTCCAGGGCGAGCGCGAGTTCGCCGCCGACAACAAGAGCCTCGGCCGCTTCCAGCTCACCGGCATCCCGGCCGCCCGCCGCGGCACCCCGAAGATCGAGGTCACCTTCGACATCGACGCCAACGGCATCGTGAAGGTCTCCGCCAAGGACCTCGGTACCGGCAAGGAGCAGCAGATCACCATCTCCGGCTCCACCGCCCTGTCCGACGAGGAAGTCGACCGCATGGTCAAGGACGCCGAGGCCAACGCCGAGGAGGACAAGCAGCGCAAGGCCGACATCGAGGTCCGCAACCAGGTCGACAGCCTGGCCTACTCCACCGAGGAGACCCTGAAGGACCTCGGCGACAAGGTGCCCGCCGACATGAAGTCCGAGGCCGACGCCGCCGTCGAGGAGGCCAAGAAGGCCCTCGAGGGTCAGGACATCGACGCCATCAAGGCNGCCGGCGACAACCTCCAGGAGGTCGGCCACAAGCTGGNCGAGNTCGNCTACTCCANCGCCCAGGACGGCGCCGCCCAGGACGCCGGCTCCTCCGACGACGACGTGGTCGACGCCGACTACGAGGTCGTCGACGACGAGGACGAGAAGTAAGAGGCCCTGACACGCCGCACGACCCGTCCCGGGGCCCCGTGCCCCGGGACGTCCCTTTGGAGGAGGCGACAACCGTGGATCAGAACGAGGAGCTCGACCCCGNGATGGCCGANGCTGCCATCCGTGCCGGCGAGCAGGCCGCCAAGGACNACCTCGCNANGGACNCCGACAAGANGCGCGCCGAGCGCGACGAGCTGCAGAGGCAGCTGGCCGACGCCCAAGACGAGGTCCAGAAGGCCCAGACCGAGGCGGCCGACGCCGCGGCCCGCGTGGCCCGCCTGCAGGCCGACTGGGACAACTACCGCAAGCGCACGGCCGCGGAGCGCGTGGCCGAGCGCGCCCGCGCCACCGAGAAGCTCGTGGAGAGCCTGCTCCCGGCCATCGACGACCTCGAGCGCGCCGTGGAGCACGCCCAGGGCATCGACGACGCCCAGGTGAAGGAGCTGGGCGCCGGCATCGCCAACGTCCACGCCAAGATCGTGGGCGTCCTCGAGCGCGAGGGCGTCGAGGTCATCGACCGCCCCGGCGAGGCCTTCGACCCCTTGCGTGAGCAGGCCGTGGGCCAGGTGCAGGACGCCGAGGCCTACGACGACTCCGTGGCCCAGGTGCTGCGGCGCGGGTACGCCATGGGCGGCAAGGTGATCCGACCGGCCATGGTCTCCGTGACCGTGGGCGGCCCCAAGCGCCCGGCCCCCGCCGACGACGGCGGGGAAACCGCCTAGGACCCGCTTGACGCGCGGGTCGCCACGGCACCCGCACGGCCATCGGGGGTACATGCCCCGGTGACGGAACAACCCGAACCAANCGCGCNCGGNCCGAGCATCGTNNCGGGCGCGCTTTCGCGAGAACCCAAAGAAAGGGGGTGCGAACTCGATGCCTAAGAAGAACTTCTACGACGTGCTGGGCGTCTCCCGCGACGCGTCGGCCGACGAGATCAAGAAATCCTTCCGCAAGCTGGCTCAGAAGCACCATCCCGACGCCGGTGGAGACGAGCAGAAGTTCAAGGAGATCTCCGAGGCGTACGAGACGCTCTCCGACCCTGAGAAGCGCAAGGAGTACGACCAGGTCCTGATGTTCGGGGGCATCCCCGGCGCCGACTTCGGCGGCGACGGCGGCCGCGGCCGAGCCTACACCTACACGGACGGCGGCTTCGACTTCTCCGACATCTTCAGCGGCTTCGGCGGCGGCGCCGCCTCAGCCCAGGACGACGGCGGCTTTGGCGGCTTCGACTTCTCGTCGATCTTCGGCGGGGGCAACCCCGGGAACCGCGTCCAAAAGGGCGGGGACCTTACCATGTCCATCGACGTGACCTTCGAGGAGGCCCTCACGGGCGCCCNGCGCAAGGTCACCTACCGCANCNCGTCCACGGGCGAGGAGCAGAGCCTCACGGNCAAGATTCCGGCCGGCGCCGTNAACGGTGGCAAGCTGCGCTATCGCAAGCGCGGCGAGTTCGGGCGCAACGGTGGCGAGCGCGGCGACCTCGTGATCACCACTCGCGTGGCCGAGCACCCCGTCTTCAAGCGCGACGGCGCCGACGTCCGTATGGACCTGCCCATCTCCATCTACGAGGCCGCCCTCGGCGCCACGGTGGAGATCCCCACCCCCGAGGGCAAGACCGTGCGTCTCAAGGTGCCCAAGGCCACCCAGGACGGCAAGGTCTTCCGCTTCAAGGACCTGGGCGCGCCCAACGTCAAGAAGAAGGGCGCCAAGGGCGCCCTGTACGTGACGGTGAAGGTGGAGGTGCCCACGCGCCTCTCCAAGGAGGAGCGTGGCGCGCTCGAGGAGGCCCAGGCCGCCGACCACCACGACTACCGCCGCGACATAGAGAAGCTCGTCAAGGACGCGGCCAAGGAGTCCAAGTCCAAGTAACGGCCTCCGGGCAGGCCTCGAATCTCTGGAGGAGGCAACGATGAAAGAACCGCGGGGCCCCAAGGCCAACCGCACCAAGCCCCTCTACATGATCTCGGTGGCCGCCGAGCTCACCGGCATGCACCCGCAGACCCTCAGGGTCTACGAGCAGAAGGGCCTCGTNAGCCCCGGCCGCTCNCGGGGCAACACCAGGCTGTACAGCCAGGCGGACATCGACCGGCTGCACCTCATCGGCAGGCTCACCGACGAGGGCATCAACCTGGCCGGCGTGGTGCGCATCCTCGAGATGCGTGAGCGCGCCGAGGCCCGGGACGACGAGATCGACCAGCTGCGGGCGCGCGTCCGCGAGCTGGAGGACCAGGTCAGCGAGTTCCGCACCCAGGTCCGCATAACCGCCCTCGCCCCCTACGACGGCAANGGGCCCGAGCAGGTCCTCCGTGGATTTCTTCGGGGCGACGTGNGTGACTGATTCAAAAGACCCGGGTTCGGGGGCAGAAGCCCCCACAGAACCCCATCGATACGTGTAATGGGAGGTATCGCATGAACGTCAACAAGCTCGCCGTCACCGCGGCCGAGGCCCTCCAGACGGCCCTCGGCATCGCGACCGACGTCGACGCAAGCGCCTGCGAGCCGGTGCACCTGCTCAAGGCGCTCCTGGCCTCAGGCGAGCGCAACCTCGACTCCATCATCGAGAAGATCGGCGCCAACCCCCGCTCCCTCGAGCACCAGGCCGACGACGCCATCGCCAAGGAGCCCAAGGTCTCCGGCTCGGGCCTGTCGCAGATGGGGCTCTCGCGCGGCCTCGTGAAGGTCTTCGACGAGGCCGAGAAGCTCGCCGCCAAGATGGGCGACTCCTACGTGACCNCCGAGCACCTTCTCGTGNCCCTCTGCGAGGACAAGGGTGCCGCCGGCTCCATCCTCAACGGTGCCGGCCTCACCGCCAAGCGCGTCCAGGCCGCCTACGNGGAGCTCCGCGGCGACGAGCACGTCACGAGCGCCGACGCCAAGCCGGAGTTCGAGGCCCTCGAGCGCTACGGCCGCAACGTCACCGAGCTCGCCCGCATGGGCAAGCTCGACCCGGTGATCGGCCGTGTGGAGGAGATCCGCCGCACCGTCCAGGTGCTCTCGCGCCGCACCAAGAACAACCCCGTCCTCATCGGCGAGCCCGGCGTGGGCAAGACAGCCATCGTCGAGGGCCTGGCCGAGCGCATCGTGGCCGGCGACGTGCCCTCCACCCTCAAGGACAAGGACATCGTCGAGCTCGACATGAGCGCCCTCGTCGCCGGCGCCAAGTACCGCGGCGAGTTCGAGGAGCGCCTCAAGAGCGTGGTCAAGGAGGTGCAGAAGTCCGACGGCCAGGTGATCCTGTTCATCGACGAGCTGCACACCATCGTGGGCGCCGGGGCCACCGAGGGTTCCATGGACGCCGGCAACATCCTCAAGCCGGCCCTCGCCCGTGGCGAGCTGCGCGCCATCGGCGCCACCACCCTCGACGAGTACCGCAAGTACATCGAGAAGGACGCCGCCCTGGCCCGCCGCTTCCAGACCGTGCTCGTCTCCGAGCCCACGGTGGAGGACACCATCTCCATCCTCCGCGGCCTCAAGGAGAAGTACGAGATGCATCACGGCGTGCGCATCACGGACGCCGCCCTCNTCTCGGNCGCNGACCTCTCCAACCGCTACATCTCCGACCGCTTTCTGCCCGACAAGGCCATCGACCTCGTCGACGAGGCGGCCAGCCGCCTGCGCATGGAGCTCGACTCCATGCCGGCCGAGATCGACGCCCTCGACCGCCAAATGACCCAGATGCAGATCGAGGAGCAGGCCCTCATGAAGGAGGAGGACGCCGCCTCTAAGGACNGCCTGGAGCAGCTGCGCCGCGAGATGGCCGGCATGCGCGAGAAGCTGGACGGCGTGAAGGCCGCCTGGCAGAACGAGAAGNGCGCCATCGACNGCGTACAGGACCTCAAGCGCCAGATCGACGAGGCCCACAGCGAGGAGGAGCGCGCCACGCGCTCCGGCGACCTCGCCCGCGCCTCCGAGTTGCGTTACGCCACCATCCCCGAGCTCCAGCGCCAGTACGACGAGGCCGAGAAGCTCCTCGAGGACAAGACCGACGACGGCATGCTCAAGGAGGAGGTCACCACCGGCGAGATCGCCGACGTGGTCTCCAGCTGGACCGGCGTGCCCGTGACCAAGATGATGCAGGGCGAGATGGACAAGCTGCAGAACCTCGAGGAGGAGCTGCACCGCCGCGTCATCGGTCAGGACGACGCCGTCAAGGCCGTGGCCGCCGCCGTGCGTCGTAGCCGTGCCGGCCTGTCCGACCCCGACCGCCCCATCGGCAGCTTCTTCTTCCTCGGGCCCACCGGCGTGGGCAAGACCGAGCTCGCCAAGGCCCTNGCCGAGTACCTCTTCGACGATGAGCACGCCTTGGTGCGTATCGACATGTCCGAGTACATGGAGAAGTTCAGCGTCCAGCGCCTCATCGGCGCCCCTCCGGGATACGTGGGATACGACGAGGGCGGCCAGCTCACCGAGGCCGTCCGCAGGCGCCCCTACTCGGTCATCCTGCTCGACGAGATGGAGAAGGCCAACCCCGACGTCTTCAACATCCTGCTCCAGGTGCTCGACGANGGCCGCCTCACCGACGGCCAGGGCCGTGTGGTNAGCTTNAAGAACACGATCATCATCATGACGAGCAACGTGGGCTCCCAGTACATCGCGAGCGCCAACGCCATCGCCCACCCGGAGGAGGTCACCGAGCAGGTGAACGAGGCCCTGCGCGCCACGTTCAAGCCCGAGTTCCTCAACCGCATCGACGACGTCGTGGTCTTCCACGCCCTCATGCTCGACGACATCGAGAGGATCGTGGACATCCAGCTCGCCGACGTGCGCTACCGCNTGGCCAACCNGCGCATCAAGCTGCGCCTGACCCCGGCCGCCGTCCAGGCCCTGGCCCTCGAGGGCCTCGACCCGGTCTTCGGCGCCCGCCCGCTCAAGCGCCTCATCCAGCGCCAGGTCNTGGACAACGTGGCCACGCTCGTCATCAACGGCCGCGTGCGCGAGGGTGACACCGTGTGTGTGGACGTGGACGAGGCCAACGGCTTCCACGCCAGGCTCGACGACGCCACGCCCGAGGAGGCGGAGGCCGACGTCGAGGAGGCCGTGGAGCCCGACGACGTGCACATCCAGGAGTAGCTCCCTGGTCGCATCGAATTGCCGAGGNGNGGTCCGTGCCCGGTGGNGCCGGNCCCNCCTNCTTCCNAGTCCAACGCCCTTTGCTCCTCAGTAAGGCTGGTCAAGATGCGCGTGCCTTCCAGCCTGCATCCTGGAGACGTTTCAAAAAGCTCGTTGGAAAGTGGCGTCAGTCTGTCGAGGACGTTGGGCGATTGGAGGACGGCCACGCCCTCCTCAAAACGGTCGGCTCGTTCTAACGCTATTTGTTTGCCATCGGTGAGAAACGCCAAGGCTTGGGTGTGTCGCGACTCCCACGTCAGTGTTTCGTGGTCGTAGTATTTGACGATGTCGGTCACCGCAACGATGTCGTTTANGGGCTTGCCGATGGTCATNCGCACATCGAAGGCGCCATCGAGGTCGTTTGCCTCGTCGGCGGTCAGGTCGAATGCAAACAGTCGGCTGACCTCCTCACGAGAGCCTAAGTAGTCGATGGTCTCGAGCTCGGTAACGATAAGCCAACGCTCTGATCCGATTTGGACCTCGGTGCCACGGTAGGAGATGGGGTTGTAGAGGAGCCTGTCATGGCAGNANNNTACNAGCTGCNGTCCGATAAGGCCCTTGAGCTGATTCAGGGTCTTCTGGGGGATAGTCTGGTCGATGATAGTGGTCGTTGGCACGGTCATCTCGCCTCCCTGCGGATTACNAAGTGGATNTTCTGACTCCGTATTTCCCCTGACCCGGTGGACCTACGTACGTTAATGCTGATGGCGGGTGAACCGTCACTGGTACTTACCTTACGGAAGGTAATGACGGAGCCGTCGACGAGGGTNGTCCGGACNCCGTTGCCCCCGGGGAGGGGTTGTTCAACNCCGCCTGACGATATACGTAAGTAGAAGTCGGTTGCGGTTTCTAGGGGCGCGTCTGAGACGATGTTACGAATCGACGGGTCTCTGCTCAGGCCCTGAACACCAAACAGTCCGTTGTTGATCGGATAAAGGCGCAGCATGCCGTCGACGTTGTTTAGAAGGCCGCTGGTTGGAAAGGTGTTTCCAGTGTTGTCCTCTCCCATTGCTCNTCACCCCTTGGCCCGGTGCTCGGTTGTCCAGTCGGGGTAATAAACAAACTTTGTCCTATCTTGTAGTCCTTCAAAAATGCGACCAGGACGAGCGCCATATACAAGCACGGTTGACGGAGAGACAGTCTCTATCATCTTTGTGAGGCCAGTCAGGAAGAAATCTTGCTGTTTATGGGACTTGCATACTCCGTATGTGCCAACGGCGACTATTCCGCCGTGAACCAAGCCGTCAAAGCAATAGCTAAAGCTTGCTTCATCCGACCAGCGGACAGTGGGAATCACAGGGATGTTGTGTCTTTGGCATTGGAAGCCAACCGCCCTGCTGTAAAAGACTGAGCAGGCGTTTAGGCAGTTGACGCTGGGTCTCTCCAGACTGAAGTCAGGGGTCAGGATTCCATCGAAAGAGGAGAGGATGGGTATCGCCGATGCAAGGTTGTCGACGATGCCGTTAAATAAACTGTCCTTGATGAAAAAGTGGACATAGCCGTGAGACCTGCCATTTCGAAGCTCCGCTGCTGCTCGATCGAAGGGGACAAGTCGCGAGGGGATGTCGGGGGCTGGGCACTCCATCATCTGGGGAATCCCCATTGGCCCGACGAGCCGGGCATTGTCTGCAAGCTCTGAATGCATGCCACCTCCTGCCGCGATGCGACTGCGCTTGCGCATGCCCTTTGAAGCGTTTTGTTTCGAGGAGCCCTTTGTCGCGGGCTTCGCTTCGAACAGAGATGGTTGAAACATTGTTTAGCCTCCCATCTTCACACTGATTGGAAGACGAGGCCCTGCGAAGCAGTTGACCGACAGGTGGCGTCGACCGTACACTGCTGATGTGATTGGGGTCTTGGGCCTCGTTGGGCTCGTTNCTGTTGGCGCAGGGGCGAGCCGTTTTTGTCTGGGCGGTNATGTCATAGGTAGTCCCTCCTTNCCTNGGTCCACGGTACCTCTTTAGATGGTGCTGTGCAATATAAATCGATATTTCCGATTTACTGACTACAAATAAAGAGAGTCGACATGTAAAATATGTCTATCCGAAACAGCTCTTCGCAGAGGATGAGGGACTATGCTCCTGACGATGAAGATCAAGAATTGGAAGACGTTCAAAAACGAAGTCACCTTCTCCATGGAGGCGTCAAGAGAGAGAAAGCACTCCAATCAGGTGGCGCGGCTGTCTTCCATGTATGGGAAGAGGAGAGTGCTTCCTGCGGCGGCCATTTTTGGATATAACGCCGCAGGTAAGACCTCGCTTCTTGAGGCGCTTAGCTTTTTAAAGAATCTTGTGGTTATTGGCACTCAGGTCAATCAGGCAATTCCGGTGAGGAGTTACCAGCTCGATCAAGAGTGTTCTCACGCTCCTACTTTTATTGAATTAAGAATCGTTAAGGAAGGCCATATATATCGATATGCAGTGTCCCTGACGCGGGGGTATGTTGAGAAGGAGCAGCTCTTTCTGGAGCGTACGCGAAGTGAGGAGCTGATTTTTAGCAGATTGNGCGACAGGGTCGAGTTTGGAAAAATGTNCGACACCGAAAGGCATCGTTNCATTGCGGAAAGTACAAGGAGAAATCAACTCTTTCTACATAACGCTGTGGAGCAAAATGCCNAGTCNCTTCGGCCNGCCTTTGATTNGTTCGCCGCTGTATTGAGGATCGAGGGCGTAGAGGACCATGGCGCTCCGTACACCAGCGTGTTGGTGAGAGACGACTTTCGTCAGTTTATCAATGAGAAGCTGAGAGACTACGGGACCGGAGCAGAGGAGTTGAGCCTCGATCATGTTCCAAAAGAGGCCATCGGGGTTCCGGTCGAGTTTCTCGATTCTGCTCTTGCAGCTGTTCCGCCAGGGGAAGAGGGGTCCATTCAAATACGGGTCGACAAGGGGGATGCAAAGGGGCCTGAAATTTATATAATTATGGTTCGTGACTCTTTCGCTGATTACTATAAGGCCACATTGCGTCACCGGTGCTCTGACGGAGAAGGAATACGATTCGAGATGGGAGAGGAATCGACCGGCACTCAAAGGCTCGTCGAGCTACTTCCGATTTTTTTCGACTTGTGCGCCAAAGGAACGCCGGAACACAGTCACGAGCTTGTGTGGCTTATTGACGAGCTGGGACGGAGCTTTCACACGTCAATGACCTTAGGTTTGGTGCGCGAATACCTGGATTCGTGCAACAGCAACACGAGGCACCAGCTCATCTTTACGACCCACGACCTTCTGCTCATGAGCGATGACTCCATGCGCAGGGATGAACTTTGGGTGTGCAGCAAGGACCCTACGGAAGGGTCGGAGGTTGTTTGCATCGGGAAGNATNCACGNACAAGAACAGACTCGGATATCCTCAAGCTATATATGGAAGAGGTATATCGATAGTAATTCGACTATATACGTCAATCGTCGCGAGGAGGGGCCCGTGCCTGGTGGCGCGGGCCCCTCCTCGCATGCTGCGGGGCGCCCCGGAACGGGAATGAAGGGGTGGAGGCCCTCGGGCGGTCCCGTGCCGGNCTACCGTGAGAGGGCCGTTAGCGGGATAATTGCCCCGGATTCTTCAACGCGTGTGCCGCACGGAGTCGGCTGGAGGACTGCATGATCTGCGACGGCTGCGGCCACGGGCTGCCTGACAACGCCAAGTTCTGCCCCGAGTGCGGGCGGCCGGTGACACCGGCGCCTGCCGACGATACCCCGGCCGACAAGAGCGACGCCGGCGACCTGACGGGCGCGCCCCGGGAGGCGTCCTCGGCCCCCGAGACCGACGGCGTCCCGCCCACGGCGTCCATCCCCAAGGCCGAGCCGGCCCCGGTGCCGGACGGCCTCGAGGTCACCCGCGAGCAGGCCCGTCCGCGGGACCTCGACGAGGCCGCCGGCGACACCGTCGAGGTCCCGTTCGACCCCGCCGCCACGGGCGCC
>NZ_CAJMXC010000039.1:0-16748 GCF_905219715.1 Olsenella sp. CU969 | reverse complement strand
GCATAGGCACACGAGAGCCACCGCCGACGTCGCCTGCGCGGTGGCGGCGGTGGCCCTCGTGTGCCTATGCTGTGCCCTGTAGGAAGGAGACTGCCGTGACAGACGAGACCTCGACGGACGCCCCCGACGCGGGGACCCTCGTGCTCANGGTGGGGTACCGGGGCGCCGGCTTCTCGGGCTTCGCGGCCCAGGAGGGACAACGCACCGTGGCTGGCGAGCTCGTGCGCGCCCTGGAGACCCTGCTCCGCAGGCCCGTGGANNTCGCCTGCGCCGGCCGCACGGACGCCGGCGTCTCGGCCGTCGCCCAACACGTCTCGCTGCCGGTGACGCGCGGGGAGTGGGAGGGCCTCACCGCCCGGCGCCTGCTCTGGTNGCTCACGGCCCTCACGCCGCCGGACATCTCGGTCATGGGGGCCTGGCGGGCGGCGCCGGGCTTCTCGGCGCGCTNCGACGCGCTGGGGCGCCGCTACCGCTACCGCATCAAGTGCGGGTCCCAGCCGGTGCTGCTGGCGNACCACGTCTGGTGGCTCCGCGACGGGCTGGACGTGGGTGCCATGGACCGCGCGGCCCGCGCCCTCGTGGGCGAGCACGACTTCAGGAGCTTCTGCAAGAAGTCGTCGGCCGAGGGGCGGCGCACCTTTCGCTGCCTCACCGGGTGCGCTGTCTCGCGCCAGGTGGAGGCCGGCGAGGAGCTCGTGTGCGTGGACGTGGCGGCCAACGCGTTCCTCCACAACATGGTGCGCATCGTCGTGGGCACCCTCGTGGAGGTGGGCGCCGGCCGCAGGCCCGAGTCCTGGGTGGCCGACGTCCTGGCCGCGTGCGACCGCGAGGCGGCCGGCCCCACGGCGCCTCCCGAGGGTTTGACCTTTGTTNAGGTACAATATCCCCCATCAGCACTTGTCACCTGGTAGGGGAGTGGCGCGGCCCGGATCGCGGCACAGCACCTGGGTTGCGAGGACAGGCGCCGCACGTCGGCGCGACGTTCATTCGTAGGCCCGGTTGCGGGCCGCGAGCGAGAGAGAGGACCGGCCATGGCCAACCTTGAGAGCGGGCTCACCTACGAGCAGGCCCACGACCTTCTCACCACCTACAACAAGGACCCCTTCCACGTCCAGCACGGTGAGACCGTCGGCGGCCTCATGGGCTACTTCGCCGCCGAGTACGACCCGGAGAACGTGGACTTCTGGACCCAGGTGGGGCTCCTCCACGACCTCGACTGGGAGATGTTCGACCCCGACCTGCACACCGTGGAGACGGCGCGTCTGCTCGAGGAGGCCGGGGCCTCGCCGGAGCTGGCCAAGTCCATCCAGACCCACCAGTCCGACCTCAACCCGGAGCTCCCCGCGCCCGAGCTCAAGATGGAGAAGATGCTCTACGCCTGCGACGAGCTCTCGGGCCTCGTGACGGCGACCGTGGCCATGCGCCCGTCCAAGAGCGTCATGGACTTCAACGTGAAGTCGCTCAAGAAGAAGTTCAAGACCAAGAGCTTCGCGGCGGGCTGCAACCGCGACGACATCCGCCGCGGCGCCGAGATCAACGGGCTGGAGCTCGACGAGCTGTTCGCGATGGTGATCGAGGGTATGAAGGCCATCGCGCCCGACCGCGACACCTTCGGCAAGGACGGCGAGTAGGGCGTCGGTCCGAAACCTCCGATCAGAACGGGATGTGATCTAACGGTATGGAAGAGGGTCTCTGGCACCTGCTCGGGCACTCGCTCGAGCACAGCGTCGAGGACACGTTGGTCCTCGTCCCGTTCCTCTTTGTCACCTACCTGGCCATGGAGGCCCTGGAGCACGGGGCGGCGGGGTTCTCGGAGCGCGTCATCCTCAGGGCCGGCAAGGCCGGGCCCGTGGTGGGCGCGCTCCTGGGGGCCCTGCCGCAGTGCGGNTTCTCNGCCATGGGCGCCACGCTCTACNGCGCCCGCGTGGTGACCGTGGGCACGCTCGTGGCGGTGATCCTGTNNACGTCCGACGAGATGCTGCCGGTCTTCGTGGCCAACGGGGCGCCCGTGNCGCAGATCGCCGCCATCCTCGCCTTCAAGGTGGCCGTGGGCATGGTGGCCGGCCTCCTCGTGGACCTCGCCGTGCGCGTGCTGCGCATACCCGCCTCCAACGCCCTGCGCATCCACGAGCTGTGCGAGCGCGACCACTGCGGCTGCGGGGACGTCGAGGGCCTCGCCGAGCGCGTCTACGAGGACGACGGCGACCTTGCCGAGGCCGAGGCCCACGGCGGGTGCTGCCCGTCCTGCGGCCACGAGCTCCCGGCTGAGGCCCGCGGCCACGGGTGCTGCCACGACGGGGGCGGTCACGGGGCCTGCGGCCACGGCCACGACGCCGAGGGCCACTCCCACGGCCACTCCCACGGCGGCCACGGCTCCATCTGGCGGAGCGCCCTCGTCCACACGGTGCAGGTGACCGCGTTCATCTTCGTCATCACCCTCGTGCTNGAGGTGGTCATCGAGGCCGTGGNCANCNANGNCTTCGCCGCCTTCATGCTCGCCCACCCCGGCCAGGCCGTCTTCTACGCCGGCCTNGTGGGCCTCATCCCCAACTGCGCCGCCTCCGTCCTCATCAGCGAGCTCTTCCTCGAGGGGCCCCTGGGCTCCGGCGCCATGATCAGCGGCCTGCTCGTGGGTGCCGGCGTGGGCNTGCTCGTGCTCTTCAGGGCCAACCGCCCGCTCCGCTCGAACCTGGCCATCGTGGCCGTGCTCTACGTCGTNGCCGTGGTGTGCGGCCTCTGCGTCAACGACANCGGGTTCGTGTTCTGACCCAAGGCCCCGGGTCCCGGGGCGCGTATCCGAGGAGGCAGCCGTGTACGAGCGCCCCGACGTCCCCAAGCCCGGCAGGCACCGCACCGCCGTCGCGGTGGCGGTGCTCGTCGCCATCGGCTGCGCCCTCCTCGTAGGCCTGCCGGCCCTCTGGCACCTCGCCAACGAGACCAACGCCTCCACGCTGGGCGACGGGGCCCTGCAGGAGGCCGTGGCGTCCCGGGACAACGCCCTCGCGGTCCCCGAGGGCTCCGAGCCCACCGGCGCCGACGTCGAGACGTTCCTCGTCCTCACGGTGGGCGACGTCCGCGCCGACGNCCCGGCCCTCCAGGGGGCCGAGCTCCTCTGCGTCGACCACACGGCCAAGGACAGCCACCGGGTCACGCTCCCCACCGACCTCGCCGTGACGGCGGGCGGCGCGGCCACCACCCTCGCCGACCTCTTCGCCGCCCGGGGCGAGGGCGCCTGCGTGGCCCCGGTCTCGGCGGCCACGGGCCTCGCGGTCTCCCATGTGGTGGAGCTCGACGGCGAGGGCTGGTCGCTCTTCGAGCGCGCGGTGGCCGGCGGCATCCAGGGGGCGGCCCAGGCCGGGCCGGAGCTCCTCTCCTCCCTCAGGACCGACATGGACACCGGGCAGCTCATGGACCTGCCGGACTCCCTCGCGGGGACCGGCGTCTCGGCCGCCGAGCCCGAGCCCTGCCCCATGGCGGGCGACGGGGTGGACCGCGCGGCCCTCGGCGTCCTCGTGGGCACGCTCCGCGGATGACTCTGTGGGTGTTTGCTGNAGGCTCGGTGACGGGTGTGTGGTGGCGCGTCTCGTTTTAAAGCTTATATTGTGACGCTGCTACATTTACCTCTGACCACACGACCCGTCAGGGGGTTCCAGCCCTATGTCTCCCAAGCCGCCCGCNGTCNCGCTCATCANGCCTGNGTACAACATCGAGGCCTATGTGGCCCGGGCCGTGGAGTCGGTGCAGAANNGGACCCTGCGGGACTGGGAGCTCATCGTCGTGGACGACGGCTCCACCGACCGCACCGGTCAGATCCTCGACCGTCTGGCCTCCCGGGACTGGCGCATCGAGGTCATCCACACCGAGAACCACGGTGCCGCGGCGGCGCGCAACACCGCCCTCGACCGCGCCCGGGGCCGCTACATCCACTTCCTCGACGGCGACGACTGGGTCGAGTCGGCCATGCTGGAGCGCGAGGTGGCCTTCGCCGAGGCCAACGACCTCGAGCTCGTGGTGGCCGGCTTCTACATCGAGACCTTNTACGGCAACGGCGGAGAGCACCTCACCGAGGCCAAGCGTGTGGACGGGCAGGTCTTCGCCACCCGGTCCGAGTTCCGCTCCCAGGCCTTCCGCCTCTTCGACCAGAACCTCCTGTACGTGCCCTGGAACAAGCTGTTCCTGAGGGGCCGCATCGAGGAGATGGGCCTGCGCTTCAGGCCCACGTTCTGGGACGACTTCCCCTTCGTGCTCGACTACATCCGCGACGTCGGGCGCGTGGGCGTCATGGGCGAGTGCTTCTACCACTTCGGCCGCAGCCGCGCGGAGAGCGAGACCGCCCGCTGGCGCCCCGGCATGTACGAGAAGCGCGAGGAGGAGCACGGCTGGATGCTCGACCTCTACGACCACTNGGGCCTCTCGGCCGACCCGTCGTCGGTGGAGATGGTCCAGCGTCGCTACATCGAGCGCCTCGTGGGCTGCATCGAGAACGTCTGCAACGACGCCTGCACGCTCCCGCGCGAGGAGAAGCGCGCCCAGATCGAGGCCATGATCTCCACGCCGCGCGCCCAGATGGCCGTGGAGCTCGCTCAGCCCCGGAGCGCCATGATGCGGGCCATGCTCATGCCCATCCGCCGCAAGGACGCCTCCATGGCCATGCTCGAGGGTCGGGTCATCTCCCTCGTCAAGGGCGCCGACCCGCGGCTCTTCGCCTCCCTCAAGGCCCGCCGCTAGGCACGAGTAGGGCCGCTCGGTATCCGTGGAGTGTGGGCGCCTGACGCTTGGGGTGGTCGCGGGCGGGTAGGCACCAGCTGGTACGAGAGGAACCTTCCCAGAAGGGGGACATCATGGCATACAACACCGGCAAGAAGGTCAAGGTCCACTACCGCGGCACCCTTGACGACGGCACGCAGTTCGACAGCTCCTACGACCGCGGTGAGCCCCTGGAGTTCACCGTCGGCGCCGGGCAGATGATCCCGGGCTTCGACAAGGCCGTCGTGGACATGGAGGTGGGCGAGAAGAGGACCGCCCACCTGGAGCCCGCCGACGCCTACGGCGAGCCCCGCGAGGAGCTCGTGGTGAGCTTCCCGGTGGACCAGGTGCCCAACCTGGACCAGCTCTCCGAGGGCGACCGCATCTTCCTCCAGGGCCCCATGGGCCAGCCCNNCCCGGCCGCCGTGACCTCCATCACCGAGGAGGCCGTGACCGTGGACGCCAACCACGAGCTCGCCGGCAAGCCCCTGAACTTCGACATCGAGCTCGTCGAGGTGGGGGAGTAGCGGCCTGCGGCCCAAGGGCCCTTTTCTGGCGGGACGCGCCACTGTGGCGCGGCAGGGGCGGTGTCGGCCCATGGAAAAGGCCCCGACGTCCGAAGANGCCGGGGCCGTCCCGCCCGTCTCGCCCTAGNCGAACTCGATGGCGCCGGTCTTCGGGTCCATGGAGCTCACGACGGCCAGCGACTCCAGGTTGTAGCCGCGCTCGCGGAGGCTCTTGCCGCCGGGCTGGAAGCCCTTCTCGATGGCGATGCCGATGCCCTCCACCACGGCGCCGGCGTCCTCGCAGATCTCGAGCAGGCCGTTCAAGGCGCAGCCCATGGCCAGGAAGTCGTCGATGATGAGCATGTGCTCGCCCTCCTGGATGAAGCGCTTGGCNACGATGACGTCGTACTCGCGCTTCTTGGTGTAGCTCACGATGTGGCTGCGGTACTGGCTGCCGTCGAGGTTGAGCGACTCGGTCTTGCGGGCAAAGACCACCGGCACGTTGCCGAAGTGGCGCGCCGCCACGCAGGCGAGGCCGATGCCCGAGGACTCGATGGTCAGGATCTTGTCCACGGGGCGCCCGGCGAAGAGCCGCGCCCATTCGGCCCCGAGCTCGTCGTAGAGGGCGGTGTCGCACTGGTGGTTGAGGAAGTTGTCGACCTTGAGGATGTTGCCCTCGCGGACGATCCCGTCACGGCGGATGCGCTCTTCCAGAGCCTGCATGAAGACCCCTCTCTCGGTTTCTCTCCCTTGGGATCACCCCATTATGGGGCACTCGGCGCGATNCGTCTCGCGGGNAGGCGCCCCGTGGGAAGCGCCGTTGTTCCCGCCGCGTAACGCCGGGGCAACGTGGGCGACGTACGCTCTATCCCCACGGACGGTTCCGCCGATCGAGAAAGGCCACGGCCATGGCGCTGATCAGACCTGTCGACGAGACCCTCGCCGGCTTCNTGCGCGACGAGTCGCGCACGCAGGGCCGGGCCGAGACGATCTCGCAGCCGGCCGNCGAGGCCGAGGTCCGGCAGGTGTTCCGCGAGCTNGCGTCGGTCCCCGGTGCTCCGGTGCCGGTGACGGTGCAGGGGGCCCGCACGGGCCTCGCCGCCGGCTGCGTGCCGGACGGNGGCCACGTGATGTCGCTCCAGCGCATGAACCGGGTGCTCGGCGTCTCCGGCGACGCTGAGGGCGGCTTCTCCGTGCGCGTGCAGCCGGGCGTGGTGCTCCAGGACCTCAGGAACGCCCTGGCCAAGCGGGCGTTCNACACCGCGGGCTGGGACGACGCGTCCCTGGCCGCCCTCGGGCGCCTCCGCGGGGCCGATCCCGTCTTCTTCCCCTGCGACCCCACCGAGACCTCGGCGACCGTCGGCGGCATGGTGGCCTGCAACGCGTCGGGCGCCCGGAGCTACCGCTATGGGGCCATGCGCCGCCACGTGCGGNGCCTCCGCGTCGTACTGCCCTCCGGCGAGACCCTCGTCCTCTCCCGCGGCGCGGCCGTGGCNGATGGGCGCCGCCTGACCCTGACGACNGAGCAGGGCACCGTGATCGAGGTGCCGCTGCCCACCTACTCCATGCCCGACGTCAAGAACGCCAGCGGCTACTTCGCCGCGGGCGCCATGGACGCCGTGGACCTCTTCGTGGGGTCCGACGGCACCCTCGGCGTCGTCACCGAGGTGGAGCTGGCCCTCGCGCCCATGCCGCCCGTCGTGTGGGGTGTCAACTGCTTCTTCGACGGCGAGGACCGCGCCGTGGGCTTCGTGGGGGCCGTGCGCGGCGCCGTGCCGGGCCTCGGGGCCGNGGANTACTTCNACCCGGCGGCCCTGGACATCCTGCGCTCCCAGCGCCACTGCGACCCGGCGTTCTCCTCGCTGCCCGAGGTGCCGCCCGCCTACGCCTGCTGCGTCTTCGTGGAGCTCCAGGAGCCGGGCCGCCCCGAGGCCCTCGAGGCGCTCGCCGCGGTGGGCCGCGCCATGGGGGAGGCCGGCGCGGACCCGGCGGCCACGTGGGTGGGCACGACGGATGTGGACCGCGAGCGCCAGCGGTTCTTCCGCCACGCCGTGCCCGAGTCGGTGAACATGCTCATCGACGAGCGCCGCCGCACCGACCCCGCCATCACCAAGCTCGGCAGCGACATGGCCGTGCCCGACGGCCGCCTCCGCGACGTCGTGGCCCTCTACCGCCGCACGCTCGCCGAGGAGGGCCTCGAGAGCGCCACATGGGGCCATATCGGCGACAACCACCTCCACGTGAACGTGCTCCCCCGGAACGCCGGGGAGCATGCGCGCGGCAAGGCGCTGTTCCGCCGTTGGGCCGAGGAGGTCTCGGCCATGGGGGGCACCGTGTCGGCCGAGCACGGCGTGGGCAAGATCAAGCGGGACTTCCTCGTGCCCATGTACGGGCGCGAGGGGGTGGCCGAGATGGCCGCCGTCAAGCGGGCGCTGGACCCGGACGGAGTCCTCNGCCGCGGCAACCTCTTCGACGCGTCGCTCCTGGAAGGGGGTGAGGCGTAGTGGACGTCTGCGTGCTCATGAAGGCGGTCCCCGCCTCCACCGAGGTCTCCATGGACCCGGTGACCCACACCATCGTGCGCGACGGCGGCGACGCCGTCTGGAACCCCTTCGACACCGCGGCCCTGGAGCTGGCCCTCCGCCTCAAGGACGGCTGCGGCGCCACGGTGACGGTGCTCTCCATGGGCATCCCGGCCACCGCCGCCCTGCTTCGCGACGCCGTGGCCCGGGNCGCCGACCGCTGCCTGCTGCTGTCCGACCGCGCCTTCGCCGGCAGCGACACCCTCGCCACGTCCTACGCCCTCACGCTCGGGCTCCGGGCGCTCGGCGGCTTCGACCTCGTGCTCTGCGGCAAGATGGCCGTGGACGGCGACACCGCGCAGATCGGCCCGGANGTGGCCGAGGCCCTGGGCGTGCCCTGTGTCTCGGCCGTGGGGTCGCTCTCCGTGGGCGCCGGCCGCGCCACCTGCACGGCGGTCTCCGACGGCGTGCGCCGCACCGTGAGGGTGCCGCTGCCCTGCGTGCTCACGGTCGAGAAGGCCGCGGCCGATCTCCGGATGCCCTCCGTCGAGGGCGTGCTCGCGGCCGAGGGCCGGCCCGTGCCCGTGATGGGTGCGGCCGAGGCGGGGGCCGACCCGGCCCGCTGCGGCCTCGACGGCTCGCCCACCCAGGTGGCCTCCTGCACCGTGCCCGAGACCTCGTCGTCCTGCGTGGTCGTGGAGGGCGCCCCGGCCGAGGCCGCGGCGCGCCTGTGCGACCTCCTCGCCCACGTCCTGGAAGGAGCGGCCTCATGAGCGGCCTCGTCGTGGATGCCGACCTCTGCGTGGGATGCGGGCGCTGCGTGCGCGTGTGCGCCAACGACGGCATCGAGGTGGTCGACCGTCTCGCCCGGGTGCTCCCGGGGTGCGTCTCGTGCGGCATGTGCGTGGACGCCTGCCCCGTGGGCGCCCTCGAGATGGTGCGCGAGGGCACCGGCGCGGACCTCTCGCAGTGGTCGGGCGTGCTCGTGGTGGCCCAGACCGACGCCGACGGCGCGCCGCTTCCCGTGGCGAGCGAGCTCGTGGGCGTGGGCCGCGGCCTGGCCGACGCCCGAGGCTGCGCGCTCAGGGTCCTCGTGCTGGCGCCGGGCACCCACGGCTGTGCCTGCACCGGCGGGCTCTCCGGGCTCGGGGCCGACGGCGCGGACGAGGTGCTCGTGTCCCGCAGCCCGCGCTTCGGCGCCCGCGACTGCGCCGCCATGGCCGCCACGGTGGCCGCCGCCGTGGGGGCCACCAAGCCCGAGGCCGTGCTCTTCGGCGCCACGGACCTCGGCCGCGAGCTCGCGCCGCGCGTGGCGCAGCGCTTGGGCTGCGGCCTGACGGCCGACTGCACGGGGCTGGCTGTGGACTCTGAGACGGGCCTCCTGCTCCAGACGCGCCCGGCCTTCGGCGGCAACCTCATGGCCACCATCGTCTCGCCCGAGGCGCGGCCCCAGATGGCCACGGTGCGCCCGGGCGTCTTCGCGGCCCCGGAGCGCGACGCCTCGCGGGTGTGCACCGTCTACGAGATGCCGCCCGCGCCGTGCGACGTGGCGGCGCCGGAGGTGCTCGCCGAGGAGCCCGCCGACGACGGCACCTCCATCGCGGCGTGCGACGTGCTCGTGGTGGTGGGGCTCGGCATCCGCGACAAGAAGTCGCTCGCCGTGGCCCGTCGCCTGGCCGACGCCCTCGGCGCCGGTCTGGGCTGTACGCGTCCCGTGGTGGAGGCCGGGTGGCTCGACCACGGCTGCCAGGTGGGTCAGACCGGCGTCTCCGTGGCGCCCCGGCTGCTCGTGAGCCTCGGTGTGTCCGGCGCCGTGCAGCACCTCGCCGGCATCTCCGGCGCCGGCTGCGTGGTGGCCGTGAACGAGGACCCGGAGGCGCCGATCCTCGCGGCGGCGGACTACGCCGTGGTGGGGGACTGCCGCGAAGTGGCCCGAGCCTGGGCGGAAGCGTTGGAAAACCGGTAACCGGTTGGCGCTCCCAAATCCGAACAGATGTTCTATCATGGGTTCCCCGGTGACGAGAGAGGGGAGCATTCCATGGTGGAGCGGATCGAGGGTGCTGGCAAGGTCGCGACCGTCGTCGAGGTGGACAAGGACGTCTGGCGCGCACAGCTGGTGGGCGCCAAGGCGAGCGTGGACTTTGCCACCGCGGCCAAGGCCCGCCTGTGGGCGAGCCTGGCGTGCGGGCTGTTCTCGTCGCCGAGGGAGGCCGCGGCGGCGACGGCGTGAGGGGTGGGATGGCGCCCGTTGCGGCGGCCGGCCTACACCCGGTTCTCCAGGCAGAGGAGGCCGCCCATGGGGACGCCCAGGACGTCGGCGATGTGCTGGCACTTGGCCATAAACAGGAAGTAGAGCCGGTCGTGGAGGCGGCCGTAGAGGGTCTCGAAGTTGCCCTGCCCCTTGGAGACCACGAGGTCGGCCGTCTCCACCAGGTGCCTGAACTCCGGCGAGAGCGAGCCGTCGAGCAGGGTGCCCGCGCCGTAGTCGGCGTCGCCGTTGGTCATGAGGTCGGCCACCTCGTCCATGCCGGCCGCCAGGGCCTCGTCCATGGTGAGGTCGTTGAGGATGACGTTGTTGCGCACCNCGTAGACCATGCGAGCCGACGGGTTCAGGCGGTGCAGGGTCTCGATGAGGATGCGGTCGAGGGCCGACTCCCCGCAGTTGTCGGCGAGAAAGACGATAGTGCGGGCCGTGGAGGCGCGCTCGATGAGCGAGGGGGAGTCGTCTCGGGCGAACGCGAGGGACGGCACGGAGTCCAGGAGCTCGGCCACGCGGTCCTCGGTGAAGCCCATCGGCGTGCCCACGTCGATGAGGTTGCCGGCCACGGCAAAGCGGACCGCGAGGGGCGCGGGGTNGTCNGAGGNCTCCACGACGGAGCGGATGCGCGGGGCAAGCGATGTGGTGAGCCGCTCGAAGGTGGACTTGACCTCGGCGTAGGGGTCGGGTCCCACGGCGTCGACGAGGTCCGCCCACACCTCGCTCATGGCGTAGGGCGCGCGGGAGATGTCGTTGTCGGAGGGGAAGTGCGCGATGAGCGTGAGGGCGCGGTCGTGAAGGCGGTGGCACCCTTCCTCGTCCACGCCGGCCGCCTTGGCGATCTTGGCGGCATTGTTGGCAACGCACTCGCGGCATCGGTCGTACACGGCGAACCTCCAGCTAGTAGAATCTGACCGCCACCGATTCTACCGCCGGGTCGTCGCGTTTTGGCTCCTTGTGCTTTTTCAGCCCGTTTGTGGAGGGGAGCGTCGACGCGGTAGGCTTTTCCCGAACCATCGACCCAGACAGAATCGTCCGGCCCCATCGGCGGCCGCCACCGAGAGGACCAGTCCATGACTCACACGCTGCCGCGCGCCCTCGCAGTCCTCAGCGCCTGCGCTCTCATCGCCCTCGCCGGCTGCTCCGGCCAGCCCGCCTCCCAGGACGCCGGCGACCCGCCCGCCCAGGAGGGGCAGGCCGAGGCCAAGACCGTGGCCGAGAAGGGCGACACCGTGAAAGTGAACTACCGCGGCACCCTTGACGACGGCACGCAGTTCGACAGCTCCTACGACCGCGGCGAGCCCCTAGAGTTCACCGTCGGCGCCGGGCAGATGATCTCTGGCTTCGACGCCGCCGTGGAGGGCATGGAGGTGGGCGAGAAGAAGACCGTGCGTCTCGAGCCTGCCGACGCCTACGGCGAGCGCTCCGACGCCATGGTGACCACCTTCTCCAAGGACGACGTCCCCGACTTCGACTCCCTCGAGGTGGGCGACACCGTGACCCTTTCCACCTCCAACGGCTCCACCGTGGCCGCCGCGGTGACCGAGAAGACCGACGACTCCGTCACCGTGGACGCCAACCACGAGCTTGCCGGCAAGCCCCTTACCTTCGAGATCGAGCTCGTCGAGGTGGGGTAGTGGCCGAGCCCTACCGCTTTCCCGAGCCCCTGCGCGAGGGCACCATCCTCGCCCGGCCCAACCGCTTCATCATGGACGTGGACCTCGACGGCGAGACCGTGCGGTGCCACTGCCCCGTGGTGAGCCGCATCGGCGACATCGACACCGCGGGGCTGCCCTGCTTGGTCTCGGACTCCCACAACCCCCGGCGCAAGCTCCCGCTCACCGTCGAGGCCCTCTCGCTCACGGCCCCGGGCGACCCCGGCCGCCGCTGGGTGGGCCTCAACCAGAACGCCTCCAACCGCTACGTGGAGCACTTCCTGCGGCAGGGGGCCGTACCCGGCATCGTCGACGAGCCGGTGCCCGTGCGCCGCGAGGTGCCGCTGGGCTCCTCCCGCCTGGACTTCCTCGTGGACGACTCCGTGTACCTGGAGGTCAAGACGCCCCTGCGCCAGCTGGAGTGCGCCGTCCCCGAGGGGGTGGGGCGCCTGCCGCNNCCGNCCTTCTCGTCCACCGACCGCGCCGTGCGCCACCTGCACGAGCTGGCCGACTCCCTGGCCGACCACGACCGGGCTGTGATCCTCTACTGCCTCTACTACGCCAACGACGGCTTCCACTTCTACCACGGCACCACCTACGACGAGGTCATGGCCTGCGTCGACGAGGTCCGTGCCCGTGGCGTCGAGCTCTGGCAGGCCGACTTCTCGGTGGACGCGGAGAAGGTCGACCTCGTGGGCTGCCACCCCCTCGAGGAGTGGTGAGGGGCCGGTTCCACGGGAGTTTTCCGAGGGTAACTATGGTGCGCGGGGCTCACCGCGGCCTGTGGGGTTAACCGGTTGCGCTAAACTGAAACGCAACCGTGGATTCGGGCCATGTGTCCGTGCCGCGCATGTCCCCATGAACCAGATGTCTGTCGAGGAGGAGAGAGGAGCCGCTGCATGTTCGAAATCCTCGAGAAGACGCAGTACTCGGAGAAGGTGTTCAAATTCCGCGTACATGCGCCGCAGATGGCCAAGAAGGCCAAGGCGGGTCAGTTCTTGATGGTGCGTACGGACGAGAAGGGCGAGCGCGTGCCGTTCACCTTCGCCGACTGGAACCCCGAGGAGGGCTGGATCGAGTTCATCTTCATGGTGATCGGCAAGACCACCCAGGACCTCTCCCAGCTCCAGGCGGGCGACTCCATCCTCGACGTCACCGGCCCTCTGGGCCAGCCCACCGAGATGAAACCCGGCAACTGGTGCGTCATCGGCGGCGGCGTGGGCCTCGCCATCGCCTACCCCGTGGCCCGCGCCCTCGTGGCGGCAGGCAACAAGGTCACCGTCATCATGGGCGCCCGCACCAAGGACCTGCTCATCCTCACCGAGCAGTTCCNCGAGCTTCCCCTGGAGAACCTCATCATCACCACCGACGACGGCTCCGAGGGCGAGAAGGGCGTGGTCACCGCGCCGCTCGAGCGCCTGTGCATCGACCACGCCATCGACCAGGTCTTCGCCGTGGGGCCCGTGCCCATGATGAAGTTCTCGGCCCTCACCTGCGAGAAGTACGACATGCCCATCACGGCCAGCCTCAACCCCATCATGGTCGACGGCACCGGCATGTGCGGCTGCTGCCGCGTCACCGTGGGCGGCGAGACCAAGTTCGCCTGTGTCGACGGCCCCGACTTCGACGCCACCAAGGTCGACTGGGCCGACCTCGCCGCCCGTCAGGGCTCCTACCGCGCCGANGAGGGCGAGGCCCTGGAGCACGCCAAGCATGAGGGGGGTTGCAAATGCCACTCGTAAACGGCAAGNACCGCGCCAACAANAAGGACCCGAGGGTCCCCGCCAACGAGGTGCCGGCCGAGGTCCGCGCCAAGAACTTCGAGCCCGTGGACACCGGCTACACCACCGAGGACGCCATCNAGGCNGCCAACCGCTGCCTCGCCTGCAAGAAGCCCCACTGCGTCGCCGGCTGCCCCGTGGGCATCGACATCCCCACCTTCATCCGTCAGATCCGCGACGAGGACTTCGCCGGCGGCCTGGCCACCATCCGCGACTCCAACATGCTCCCCTCGGTCTGCGGCCGCGTGTGCCCCCAGGAGAACCAGTGCGAGGGCAACTGCATCCTCAACAAGACCGGCAACGACCCCATCGCCATCGGCCNGCTCGAGCGCTTCCTCGGCGACATGACCGAGTCCGTGGGCGCCACGCCCCAGTGCAAGCCGGCCAACGGCAAGAAGGTGGCCGTNGTGGGCTCCGGCCCCTCCGGCATCGCCTGCGCCGGTGCGCTCGCCCGCGAGGGCTTCGACGTCACGGTGTTCGAGGCCGTCCAGACCGGCGGCGGCGTGCTCACCTACGGCATCCCCGAGTTCCGCCTCCCCAAGGCCATCGTCAAGCGTGAGATCGACGGCCNCAAGGACCTCGGCGTGAAGTTCGAGTACGACGCCGTGGTGNGCAACCTCTACGACGCCGACGAGTTCTTCAACGAGCACGGCTTCGACGCCATGTACCTGGCCGTGGGNGCNGGCCTTCCCAAGTTCCTCAACNTCCCGGGCGAGAACCTCCCCGGCGTCTTCTGCGCCAACGAGTACCTCACCCGCGTGAACCTCATGAAGGCCATGGACTTCCCCGAGTTCGACACCCCCATCAAGCACGGCAAGAACGTGGTGGTCTTCGGTGGCGGCAACGTGGCCATGGACGCGGCGCGCACGGCCCTGCGCCTGGGCGCCGAGTCGGTGACCCTGGCCTACCGCCGCACCGAGAAGGAGATGCCCGCCCGCGTGGCCGAGCTGCACCACGCCAAGGAGGAGGGCGTCCGCGTGCTGGAGCTCGTCTCCCCGCTGGAGTTCGAGGCCGGCGAGGACGGCTTCGTGGCCAAGGTGAAGCTCGAGCGCATGGAGCTCGGCGAGCCCGACGACTCCGGCCGCCGCCGCCCGGTGCGCGTGGAGGGCAGCGAGTTCGAGCTGCCCTGCGACGTGGCCATCACCGCCATCGGCACCAACGCCAACCCCTTCGCCTCCAAGGCCGCCCCGGTGAAGCTCAACAAGTGGGGCTATATCGAGGCCGACGAGGACGGCCGCACGAGCGACCCGCGCGTGTGGGCCGGCGGCGACATCGTCACCNGTGCCGCCACGGTCATCCTGGCCATGGGCGCCGGCAAGCAGGCCGCCGCGTCCATGACCCAGGCCCTGCTCGGCGAGGACGCCGAGTAGCCCTCGGCCCCCAAGACCCGCGCTCCATGGAGAAAGGGCGGTCCCGCATCGGGGCCGCCCTTTCCTGTGGGGGGTGCGTCCGGTATGCCGCCGCCGGCCTAGGCGCCGTGGGCGGCGTGGTAGCTCTCGATATAGCGCCGGTACCAGTCGAAGCTGTCCTTCTTGCGCCGCTCGTAGGTGCCCTCGCCCCGGTCGTCGGCGTCCACATAGACCACGCCGTAGCGCTTGGCCATCTCGCAGGACCCGGCGCTCACGATGTCGATGACGCCCCAGAGGATGAATCCCAGCACATCGACGCCGTCCTGTTGGGTCANGAGCANCTGCTCGAAGTGCCTCTCGAGGTACTCCACCCGATAGGGGTCGTGGATGGAGCCGTCGTCTTCCAGGCGGTCCCGGGCGCCGAAGCCGCACTCNCTCACGAACACCGGCTTGTGGGTGCGGTCGTAGAAGGCGTTGAGCTGGGTGCGGAGCCCCACCGGGTCGATCTGCCAACCCCACTCGCTGGCCTCCAGGTAGGGGTTCTTGATGGAGCACACCAGGTTGCCGGCGGTCTGCTCGCCGTTGTCGGCGGCTCCCAGCACGGAGCTGGAGTAGTAGGAGAAGCTCACGAAGTCGCAGCTGTAGCGGGCAAAGAGNTCCAGGNCCTCGTCGGTGANGTNCACGGTGATGCCGTGGTCGCGGTAGAAGGCGTCCATGTAGTAGGGCTGGATGCCGCAGGCCAGAACGTCCACCGGGTACCACATGTTGACCTGCTCGTCGTGGAGCTTGATCCAGTTGTCCTCGGGCGAGCAGGTGTGGGGGTAGTAGCAGAAGGCCGCCACCATGCAGCCCGACCGGGCGTCGGGGCAGATCTCGCGCTGGGCCCGGATGACCTTGGCGCTGGCCACGAACTGGTGGTGGAGGCTCTGGAACACCGCGGACTGGTCGTAGGGGCCGTCCTCGGGCCTGAGGAGCCCCACGCCGTTCCAGGGCGAGAAGTAGCCGGCGTTGATCTCGTTGAAGGGGAGGTAGTAGTCGATCATGGACCCCCAGCGCTCGAACACCGTCCGGGCGAAGCGCTCGTAGAGGTCGATGAGGGCGCGGTTGGTCCAGCTGCCGTAGGCCTCCACCAGGTGGAGGGGGATGGCGTAGTGGGTGAGGGTCACGAAGGTCTTCATGCCGGCGGCCCTCACCGCCTCGAAGACCCGGTCGTAGTAGGCGAGCCCCTCCGGGCTGGGCTCGGCCTCGTCCCCCTGGGGGAAGAGCCGGGCCCAGCTGAGGGAGAACCGGTAGATGTCGATGCCGAGCTCTTGGAGGAGGGCGATGTCCTCCTCCAGGTGGTCGTGNCCCTGGGTGCCCCGGGTGAAGGGGTAGTTGCCCTCGCCGACGGCGAGGTCGGCCTTGGCCTTGGCCACGGCCGAGGCCGTGAGGAGCCGGGTCTCGCAGGTGGCGTTGCTGGTGCGGGGCTTCCAGGGGCGGACGTCCTGGGTGTCGAGGCCCTTGCCGCCGGCGGTGGCGGCCCCCTCGTACTGGGAGGAGGCGGTGGCGCCTCCCCACATGAGCGTGCGGGTCATGGGTGCTCCTTTGGTCGCAGGGATGGGTTCAGAGGTTGAGGGCGCGCACGGCCCGCATCCAGGCTCCGTCCAGGGGAGTGCCCTGGGGGGCCAGGGGCACGAGGGTGTCGTCGAGGGCCGCTTTGAACGGGCCGAGCACGGCGTCGCCGGCCGAGAAGAGGCCGCCCGTCCACGAGACCGGCGCCCCGGGGTGCCCCTCCGCCGCGCGGTTGGCCAGGCGGGCGAGCTCCGTGGCGGCCCGGGCCACCAGGGCCTGGGCGCCCCCGTCGCCCCCTCGGGCGCTCGAGACGGCCGCCGGGGCCGCCCGGGCCAGGAGGCGCCGCTGGTCGCGGGAGGCCGCCAGGGCGCCCGCGATGTC
>NZ_CAJMXC010000038.1:0-17023 GCF_905219715.1 Olsenella sp. CU969 | reverse complement strand
ACCATGGAGGGTGCCGGCGCGCCCGCCGGCCTCATACGACCGTCCCAGGAGGCCCCATGCTCGACCCAGACCGCGACTACACCGACGCAGACCTCGCCGCCCTCGACGAGTTCACCCTGGGCGAGCCCGTGCTCGTGTGCCGCTGGCGCCTCTCGGACCGCCGCATCCCCATGGCCGGCCGCCACATCCGCGCCCTCGGCGAGCGCGTCACCGACGGCTGGGCCCCCACGCCGGAGTTCCTCGCCTGGGTGCGCCAGCACCTGGAGCAGACCCTGGACTCCGGCGCCGCCGACGACCCCGACGGCGTCCTCATGCTCGCCGTGGACGCCGCGGGCCACGGGGCCATGGCCGTGGGTCCCTACGAGCCCCTGGCCGACACCTCGGCCGCTGCCCTCGCCGCCCGTGCCGCCGCGTCGGCCGAGGAGGGCGCGCGCACGTCGGTGGCGCCCGAAACGCTCTGGGCCGTCGCGGACGGCGCCCTGCTGGCGGGCTTCGGCGACACCTTCACCTGCGGCGGCGCCGGCACNCTGCTCATGGACCTTACGGAAACGTTAGGGCGCCCGGTGACCTTTGATGGGACACTGGCTCAGAGGGTCGCCGCGGGGGAGCCCTTCGACGAGGTGTTCCTCGTCTCCGACGAGCACGGCGTGGTGCCCGCCTCCGACAACGGCGGCCCCGCGGCCGAGACGTTCGCGGCCCAGCTCGGGAGGCTTCGGGAGGCCACGACCGCCAAGCAGGGCCGCGGTATCTGACCCGGGCGCCCGCCGCGTCCGCCCGCACCCGTACCCACCGCAGGCAGAAGGAGGACCCATGACGCGCATCGCACTGGTCGAGGACGACGCCGCCATCCGCGACGCCCTGGCCCAGATCCTCTCCCAGCGCGGCTACGAGCCGGTGCCCGTCACGGACTTCTCCCGCACGTCGCAGACCGTGCTCGACGCCGCCTGCGACCTCGTGCTCCTCGACCTCGGCCTGCCCGGCGTGGACGGCACGGTGGTCTGCCGGGAGATCCGCTCCCGCTCNGACGTCCCCATCATCGTGGTGNCGAGCCGCAGCTCCGAGGTGGANGAGGTGCTGTCCATGACCATGGGGGCCGACGACTTCGTGGCCAAGCCCCACTCCGCCCACGTGCTCGCCGCCCGCATCGAGGCCCTGCTCCGCCGCGTCCAGGGCTCCCGGTCGCGTCCGGTGGTGGAGCACAACGGGCTCTCCCTCGACGTCGNGGCCTCCTCCGCCGCGGCCAACGGCCAGACCGTGGAGCTCACCCGCAACGAGCTGCGACTCCTCGCCTACCTCATGCGCAACGCCGGGTCCGTGGTGTCCCGCACGGCTCTCATGTGCGAGCTCTGGGACACCGACGCCTACGTGGACGACAACACCCTGACCGTCAACATCAACCGGCTGCGCCAGACGCTGGCCCGTATCGGCGTGCGCGACTACCTGGTCACCCACCGCGGCCAGGGCTACTCGGTGTGACCATGGAGTTCCTCCGGTTCCTGAGGTCCAAGCTGCCGGGCCTCGCCCTTTACGGGGTGGCCCTCTTCGTGGTCGCGGGGCTCCTCCGCCTGGTGGGGACGCCGCGCGACATGGTCTACCTTGTGCTGGTGACGCTCGCCGCCGTGGAGGCGGGGCGCCTGGCCATGGAGTACCTGCCGTCGGCGGGCTTCTGGAGGCGCGTGAGCCTCATCGGCCGCGCCCACCCAGGCGACACCCCCAACGCGCTCGACCTGGCCTGCGACCTCCCGAGCCTGCGCTCCGGCCGCGCCGCCCTCGTGGATGACGCCGNGGACGCTCTNCTCGCCCAGGCCGANGCNGACGCCGCNGCCGTCAGGGCCGACTCAGCCGAGTACCGTGCCTTCATCGAGCGCTGGAGCCATGAGGTCAAGACCCCGGTGGCCGCCGCCTCCNTCATCGTCCAGGCCCACCCGGGCCCGGTGTCCGGCCGCATCGCCCCGGAGCTGCAGCGCATCGAGGACTATGTGGACCAGGCCCTCTTCTTCGCCCGCTCCTACACCGTGGACCNCGACTACGTGGTGCGCGNGACCACCCTNGGCGAGCTCGTACGCGACGCCNTACGCGCCCGCGCCACGCTGATCCAGGAGTCCGGCGNCTCCGTCTCCTTNGACGGTCTCGACCAGCCGGTCTACTGCGACCCCAAGTGGTGCGGCNTCATCGTGNGCCAGCTCGTGGACAATGCCTGCAAGTACATGGGGGCCGAGGAGAGCCCGTGTCTCTCGTTCACCGGCCGTAGGTTGGCGGCGGGCGGCTCGGCCGAGCGCGTGGAGCTGACCGTGGCCGACAACGGCGTGGGCATCGCGCCCCAGGATCTCCCCCGGGTGTGGGACAAGGGTTTCGTGGGCTCCAACGGCCGCGACCTCGCCCGGTCCAACTCCACGGGCATCGGCCTGTTCCTCGTGCGCGACCTCTGCCGCAAGATGGGCGTGGAGGCGAGCGTCTTCTCCGACGGCGAGTCGGGCACGGAGTTCCACCTGGTGTTCCCCATGGTGCAGAGGGGCTAGCAGGCAGGACCCCCGTCCCACCACCCGGACACTTTTGTCCCAATGGTCGGGCACTTTTGTCCCACGGAGCCCCGATGCGCGCCATTCATCAATAGAGAAATAAGCGAAGTGACAGATGGGCCAGGCNCCTCTGTCACATGTCACATCATGCGGGTCCGGTGCGGGCCCCGCGGCTACCGCCTCCGCAGCGCCGCCACCGTCTCGGCGTGCTTGGTGTGTGGGAACATGTCCACCACCGTCAGCGACTCCAGCAGCCAGCCGCGCCCCACGAGGAAGTCCAGGTCGCGCCGTTGGGTCACCGGGTTGCAGCTCACGTACACGATGCGCCCGCACCCGCTGGCATCGCACGCCGAGAGGAACGCCTCCGTGGCGCCGGCCCGGGGCGGGTCGAGCACCACGACGTCGAACCCGGTGCGGTTGTGCTTGGAGTCGGCCAGGTAGGCCGTGGCGTCGGCGCAGACGAACCGCGCCCGGCCCCCCAGCCCGTTGGCCCGTGCGTTGCGCCGCGCGTCGGCCACGGCCCCCTCCACGCGTTCCACGCCCACCACGGAGACGCCGTCCACGGCCTTGGCCGCGCACAGGCCGATGGTCCCGATGCCGCAGTAGGCGTCCAGCAGCGTCTGGCCCGGCTCCAGCCGCGCGCCGTCGATGGCCAGCCGGTAGAGCGCCTCGGTCTGCTCGGGGTTGGTCTGGTAGAAGCTCGTGGGGCCGATCTCAAAGGTCACGCCCAGCAGCGAGTCGTGCATGACGCCGGGCCCCAGCAGGGGTTTCGATGTGGGTCCCAGGATGGCGTTCGTCCGCCGCTGGTTGATGTTCTGCACCACCGACAGCCTGAGCGGCGCCGCCTCGGCCACGGCCTCGGCCAGCTCGCGGCCGTGGGCCAGGGTGTTGCCGTTGGTCACGACGGTGAGCAGCCCCTCCTCGGTCCTCCAGCCGGTGCGCACCACGGCGTGACGCAGCATGCCGCGGCCTTTGTCCTCGTCGTAGGCGCGGATCTTGAGCCGCTCGGCCACCCGGGCCATGTCGTTGAGGATGGGCCGGCAGCGCGGGTCCTCGGCCAGGCAGGCGGCGCATGGCACGATGCGGTGCGTGCCCCGCTCGTAGAAGCCGCTGCGGATCATGCCCCCCTTGCCGGGCGNGAAGGGCGTGGCCGCCTTGTGCCGGTACCCTCGTGGCGCCTCCATGCCCACGATGGCCACGTCACCCGGGGCGGCCTCGCTCGCCCCGGAGTCCAGGAGGTCCGAGAAGAGCCCCACCACGGCCTCGCGCTTGCGGCGCAGCTGGATGGGGTAGGGGACGGCCAGCCATTCGCAGCCGCCGCACCGTTTGGCGATGGGGCAGGTGGGGGTGGCAAATCCCATGGGGGCTCCTTTTGCTCTCTCGACGCCGACACCAGAAGTCTAGCGGTCCCGCCGGCCGCTGCCACGCACCGGCGGCTCCGGGGCAAAAGCCCCGGGCGGGTCCCGGTGCGGGATGCGGTAGGCTGAAGACAACTGCATATCATCGCAACCCGAGGACACGGTTCGAACAGCTGTCCGCTTAGTAGATTAATAAGGAACCCGGTTTGAGTCCGGGACAGCCGCCACTACTGTGTTCGGGCAAAGGTGCGGGCGCATACCCATTGGGCCCGGTCCCGAGAAGGGGCCCGCACCGTCGGCCAAGGCCGACACCCGTGAGTCAGGAGACTTGCCTGTCCTCGATAGGTTCGACCGTCCCGGGCGTGTGGGTCGTGGTTACCGGTGCTGTGATGCCCCGCCTGCCCCTGTGACCCGGCGCCCTCGCCCGGGTACCGTCCCGGCAGACCGGGTCGTCCCTNCCCGNNNCGCCGNTCTCCCAGACGGGAAAGACGGGCAATCGACGAGAGGAAGGCACGCCCATGAACCGCAAGACAACCCAGGACCTCGCAGCCCACCGCCGCACGCCGCCCNTGCGCGGCCGCGTCGCGGCGTTGCTCGCCGCCGCGCTCATCGCTGCGGCACCGACCCTCGGCGCCTGCTCCGCCGCCCCCTCCGCGCCCGCGGAGGGGCAGCAGCAGGCGTCCGGGCAGCAGCAGGCGTCCGTCTCGGTGACCCAGAGGGTCGGCGACGGGGAGAAGGCCGTGGAGGTGCCCGACGGCTCGACGGTCCTCGACGTCCTGAAGGCGTCGGGGGTGGAGTTCGAGTCGAGCGACGGCTCCTACGGCGCCTATGTGACCTCCATCGACTGCAAGGCCGCCGAGGGTAACTCCGGCTGGACCTACTCCGTCAACGGCGAGCAGCCCACGGTGGGCTGCGGGGAGTATGAGGTCGCGGACGGAGACGTCGTGACGTGGGAGTACGTCTCNTTCTGACGTCTCGGGCGGTGACGCCGCCGCNCGGCCGTTCGTGACCGTGGGGTGACGTGTCACGCGGCCTGCCTGCCGCCGCGCCGCGATAGCCGGTAGCATGGGGGCGCCCGACCGCCGCGGCCGGGNGCCCCTTCGCGTGAAAGGACCCGCTCATGGGAACGTGCGTATCCGTCGGCATCATCGGCCTGGGCCACGTGGGCGCCCACGTGGCCAACAGCCTCATGCTCCAGGGCATCGCCGACGAGCTCCTGCTCTGCGACATCGCCTCCGGTGACGAGGACAACTCCAGGAAGCTGGCCGCCGAGGTCCAGGACCTCTCCGACAGCCTGGCCTTCTGCTCCCACAACGTGCGCATCGAGAGNTGCGGCGAGGACTACGCCGCCCTGGCCTCGTGCGACGTCGTGGTCAACGCCGCCGGCNAGGTGCGCCTTGCCGCCCAGGACCGCGACGGCGAGCTCTTCTACACCACCGACACCGCCCGCCGTTTCATCCCCGTGCTCGCCCGCGCGGGCTTCTCCGGCGTGTGGGTGACCGTCGCCAACCCCTGCGACGTCGTGGCGACCCAGATCTGGAAGCTCGGCGGCTTCGACCCGCGCCGCGTCATCGGCACCGGCACCCAGCTGGACTCCGCCCGGTTCAGGCATGTGCTCTCCCGCGAGACGGGCATCGACCAGCACTCCGTGGGCGCCTACATGCTCGGCGAGCACGGGGCCACGCAGTTCGCCTGCTGGAGCCAGGTGAACTTTGGCGGCAAGCCCCTGGCCGAGCTGGAGCGCGAGGAGCCGGCGCGCTTCTCTCTCGACAGGCCGGCTCTGGAGGACGCCGCGCGCCGGGGCGGTTACGTGGCCATGGCCGGCAAGATGTGCACCGAGTACGCCGTGGCNAACGCCGCCGCGCGTCTGGTGCGGGCCGTGGTGTCCAACGAGCACGCGGTGCTGGCCTGCTCCACCCTCATGGACGGCGTCTACGGCGAGGAGGGCCTGTTCTGCTCCGTGCCCTGCGTCGTGGGTGGCTCCGGTGTGGAGGCCCTCATGGTGCCCGACCTCACCGGGCCGGAGCAGGCCGCCTTCCACGCCAGCTGCGCCCACATCCGCGAGAACCTGGGCCGCGTGGGCCTGGTCTGACCGTCCCCTCGGCGCCCTGCGGACGGGTCCCGCTCGCGGGGCGCCTTCCCTCGCCGTCCGCCGCGGGACCCGTCCGCGCCGCCACTCCCGTATATCACGCGCGGTCTCCAGTCTCATCAAATCCTTGTCGGGGGTAGACTGTTGCACTTGAGAACATGGGGGCTGGAGCAGCGGTTATCTCCGCTGTGGGCTTGATTGCCTACAGGTTGAAAACAGCTCGGTGCCACCTTGGTGAGGGGAGTGGTTTTGCCGTCCGGCGTCTTCTCCCTAAAAAAAGGGGGTACATGCAAGCCAGCCAACAACGCGGGGTCACAGCCCGCATGACAGCAAGGGGAGAGTATGCAGTCTAAGATCGCGCACGCCGCCGAGNGTACCGCNTTCGGTTTTNCCCTTGACGGCATCATCAACGCCGCCTCCAGCAAGGACCGCGAGAAGAACCTCGACCGGCTTGTCGATATGGGTTCCAAGCTGCTCAAGGACACCGCTCCCGGAGCCGCCCGTGGCCTGCGCGCCGGCCTGTACCCCGGGTCCAAGTGGGAGCAGTTCCTCTTCTCCCTCATGGACGAGGTGGACCACAACATCATCAAGACCGCCGTGCTCAACGGCGGCTACGAGGCTGCCTTCCGTGGCCTGCGCACCTGCACGGAGAACGCCGAGAAGTACCAGTGCAACGTGCCGTGGATCATCCTGTTCGACCCCACCACGGCCTGCAACAAGCACTGCATCGGCTGCTGGAGCGCCGAGTACGGCAACAGCTACAACCTGTCCTTCGACGACATGGACAAGCTGGTCTCCGAGNCCAAGGCCCTGNGCACCCACATGTTCATGCTCACCGGCGGCGAGCCCCTGGTGCGCAAGAAGGACATCGTCAAGCTGGCCGAGAAGCACAACGACTGCATGTTCAACATCTTCACCAACGCCTCCCTCGTCGACCAGGCCTTCTGCGACGACGTGAAGCGCGTGGGCAACATCGCCTTCTCCATCTCGGTCGAGGGCTTCGAAGACTCCAACGACGGCCGCCGCGGCGACGGCTCCTTCCAGGAGGTCATGGCCGCCATGGACCTCATGAAGGCCAACGGCCTGCTCTTTGGCACCTCCACCGCCTACACCACCAAGAACTACAAGACCGTCACCTCCGACGAGTACCTCGACATGCTCATCGAGAAGGGCTGCCGCTACGCCTGGTACTTCCACCTCATGCCCGTGGGCGCCGGTGCCGGCACCGACCTCATGTGCACCCCCGAGGAGCGCGAGTACATGTTCCACCGCATCCGCGAGATCCGCGGCATCACCGGCGGCAAGCCCATCTTTGCCATGGACTTCCAGAACGATGGCGAGTACGTGGGCGGCTGCATCGCCGGCGGCCGTGTGTTCTGCCACGTGAACGCGGCCGGCGACGTNGAGCCTTGCGTCTTCATCCACTACTCCAACGCCAACATCCACGACAAGAGCTGGCTNGAGTGCCTGCAGCAGCCCATCTTCCAGGCCTACCGCGCCCACTACCCCTTCAACGACAACCTCCTCCAGCCCTGCCCCATGCTGGAGAACCCCGAGATCCTGCCCCAGATCGTCCACGAGGCCGACGCCCCCTGCACCGACTACGCCGCCCCCGAGAGCGTGGACGACCTCTGCGCCCGCACCACGCCTTACGCCGAGAGCTGGAAGGCCACCGCTGAGAAGCTCTGGCTCGAGGAGCACCCCACCGGCAAGAAGATCTACGCCGACGAGCTTTCCAACATGGCCGTCGACGAGAAGGCCAAGATCATCGCCGAGNCCGACCGCGAGAACGAGGCCGTGACCAACTAAGGTCCCGCCCCGCACTGACGCGCGCAACTCGAGCGGCCCCGTGTATCCGGCGATACGCGGGGCCGCTCTCATATGCGTATGCGCCCGCCCGCCTGTCCCGCTTTTATTGACAGGGATAGATTACGGTCCTACGCTTGAAATCCAACTTAAAGAACGCTGCAAAAATACTGCAAACATAGGGCGATTGGCGGTACAAATGAACTCTCTCACCCGCACCCTGGCCTCCTTGGCCGCTGCCACCCTCACCTGCACGGCCCTGGTGGCCCTGCCGGCGACCCCGGCTGCCGCCGCCCCGCCGGCCGGCTACACCCATCCGGCCGATGCCTGCCCCGTCACCGTCACCGGCGGCGTGGAGGGGCGCGACTACTACTTCGCCTCCGAGACCTGGACGCGAAACCCCGGCAGCCCCGTCACGAGCACCCTCAAGAAGCTGGTGATCTGCTCCTCGACGCCCCTCACCCTCTCCACCGGGGGCGCCACGGTGGACGCCACCGTGTGGATCGAGGCCGGCACCCAGGCAAACATCACGCTGGACGGGGTGGACATCGCCTCCCACGTGCCGTTCACCATCGAGCGCAACCGCGACGCCGCCGGCAACTCCGTCGACCCCAAGACCAGCGTCCATATCACCCTGGCGGCCGGCTCCGCCAACCGCCTCGAGGCCGCCGCGTCGGCCTATGCCCCGGGTATCCGCTGCGGCGAGGACACGGTCCTCGTCATCGACGACGACGTGACCAACGTGGACGTGGATGGCGCCCCGGTGGACGTCACCGGCGGCCGCATCAAGGAGGGGACGGTCTACGTTGACCGCGACGGCGCCGTCCGGACCGCCGGCGCCGATGGTCCCACAACCAATATCAGCAACCTTGAGAGCCGTAACCCCGGGTCCCTNGAGGTCCAGGGCGGCTACCTCTGCGCGGCCATCGGCGGCAGCGACTGNGAGNNCANCGGCGAGATGACCTTCAACGGCGGCTCCATCACGGCCCGGGCCGTGGGCGACGGCACCTATGGGTTCGGCGCCGGCATCGGCGGCTCCCACGGCGGCCACGGCACCACCGAGGACACCTGGATCACCTTCAACGGTGGCACGGTCACGGCCTGGGCCTCCTACCACGGCGCCGGCATCGGCGGCGGTGGCCNCAGCTACACCACCGNAGGCTCCACCAGCAGGGAGAACAACTACCGGTTCCCTGACGCCAAGCTCAGCGACCGCCTCCCCGGCAACGGCTTCGGGGCCAACTCCGGCACCCCGGTCCACTCCAAGGTCTGTGCCGGCAACCTGCGCTTCNACGGCGGCGTGGTGACCCCCATCTCGGCCGACCACGGCAACGCCATCGGCCAGGGGTGCTTCTGCTGGAACGTGGGGCGCAAGATCGTCATCACCGGCGGCACCATCATGCCCGACACCTCCCGCCAGGACCCCTCCTACGGCTATGCCCATGCCATCGGCGCCCTGGGCGGCGAGGTCTACGTCACCGGCGGGTCGGTGCGTATCGGCCAGGTGACCCACGACAACGGCAAGACCACCAACGAGAAGTACCAGTCCTACATCGGCGACCCCGTGGACCCCGACAACCTGCCCTCGGACTTCTACACCAACTTCTCCTCCGACACCGCCTACGGCGCCCTCGACAAGAGCAGTCAGGTCATGATGCGCTCCATCAAAGTGCCCGGCGCCCTGGGGGCCAACGCCCGCATCACGTCGTTTGCCATGACGGTCAACGGGGTGTCGTACCCCTACGGCTCGCCCCACTCCACCGACGAGAACGGCAACCTCTACCTGTGGCTCCCCAAGACCACCGAGGGCGAGGTGCGCGTCAACCTGACCGCCGTGGACAAGGACGGCAACGTGGTCAGGACCGAGCCCTACTACATGGACGACGTCCAGAACGGCGGAGACCACCTCAAGCAGTACGTGGTCTTCTCCATCGACCCCGAGAAGGTGCCCACCCTCAAGAACCTCGCCAAGCGCTATGACGGCCTGCCCTGGGGCGAGGACGTCTCCGGCAAGCTCCTCTCCGAGGTGGCCCAGCAGGCCGTGGAGGTGNACAACCCGCCCGTGGCCGCCGGTCAGGACAAGAACAAGCTCAACGACGCCGCCTCCATGGTNATGGAGTCCCAGCGCCTGNCCACCGACGAGANCGGCGACCTCATTCGGCGCCCCGACACCGGCGACGGCTCCAACATCTACGAGGTGGACACGGCCTCGGCCATCACCAAGGGCTTCAACGCCAACGTGGGCAAGTACAAGCTCACCATCAGCTCCGACCAGTACGCCCAGGACGGCTCCTCCTTTGCCGAGAGCTTCTACGGTCACCGCTGCTACTACGACTACGCCGAGATCACGCCGGCCGACACCCAGACGCGCCTGGAGGTGGAGCGGGTGGGCTCCACGGCCGACGTGCGCCTGACCGCCCATGTGAGCCCACGCCACGACGACGCGGTGACCGAGGCGCTCACCTGCGCCGCTCCGGAGGGCGCCGTGCAGNTCTACGTCAANGGCAAGAANGTGGGAGAGCCGGTCGCCGTGGCNGACNTGGGTGACGANGAGCTCGAGNACGGCTATCGGCANTCGGTNGCCACCCTCACCGTGGGCCCCGACGACTACCGGTCCCTCCTGGTGAACCCGGCCGCGCCCTCGTCGGCCCGCGCCGCGGACGGCCTGGGCAGCCAGCGGGTCACCGCCGAGTTCATCCCCACTCAAAAGGGCAACTACACCGACTCCAACACCGACTCCAACGCAGACTTCTTTGTGGCCGTGGACCCTGAGTGGTGGTCCTACGAGAAGNTCTNCNACGGNACGCCGGCGTTCGACGGCCTCGACGGCTCCCATATCCTGCCCTTCGTACCCGCCGGTTTCGACGTGACCCTCTCCTTCGANCCGGCCCAGGTGACCTATGCCCCCGACGGCTCCTCGGTGGGCACCCACCCCATCGTCCTCAAGGACCCCGAGCTCACAGGTGCCGACGCCGACAAGGTGATCGTCATCGGCTACACCCGTGGCGACTCGCTGACACTTAAGGGCACCGTGACCCCGCGCGACGTCACGGTGACCACCTCGACGTCTGTGGGGACGGCCCCCGCCCATCGGCCCTTCGGCGGGTCGTTCTCCTTCGGGGCCGACCTCGTGGCGGGCGACAGCCTCGAAGNGCTGCTGGGCGCCGCCTCCTTCGACATGGGCGGCCTCGACCCCTCCGACCCCGCGCCCGGCCTCTACCTCGTGACCGTGCGGCCGGAGGCCCTCCGGGACCTTGAGCCCGACGAGGAGGGTCGCTACACCCTGGGGAACTACCGCATCGCCGTGGAGGGTACCTACGTGCGCATCGAGAAGGCGCCCCGGCCCGTGCGCGACGGGCAGATCTCCACCGTGGCCCAGGACGTGCCGGTGGGTGGGCCCCTCCAGATCGCGGACACCCTGGACGGTGCCCCCGTGGACACCGAGCGCTCCTACTTCAAGAGGGTGGGGGACGGCTGGGAGCCCGTGGACGGTGAGCCCACGGAGCCCGGCACCTACCTCGTGGTGTCTTCCGAGCGGAACCCGGGGCCGAGCCCGGCGCTGCCCGGCAGCGACGTCTTCCGGATCGTGGGCACCGGCACCGAAGGCGGCGACGAGGCCCCCGGCCCCTCCAGGGAGCCTGTGTCGGTGTCCGCCGACGACATCGTGAGCGGCCAGGACCCGCGGGTGACCGAGACGACCCCCGACGGCGACCCCGTGGAGGTCACCCGCACCTACTGGAGGCAGGACCCCGTGGACCCCGGCCACTGGGAGCCTGTGGAGGGCGTGCCCACGGAGCCGGGCACCTACCTCGTGGTGTNGGTGCCCACGGACCCCGACAGCCCCTGGGGCCCCGGTAGCGCCGNCTTCNTGGTGGANCCTGTCCCGGCGGAGGACCCCGGCCCCGCGCCGGGCAGCCCCGACAAGGACCGGCCCGTGGTGACGGTCGAGGGTGTGGACGTCGTCGACGGTCAGGTGCGCCCCCGCGTCCTCGTGGACGGCAAGCCCTTCGACGGCGCCTCCGACCCCGAGGGCCGCCGCNTGGAGGAGGTCTACTACGTGAGGGAGCCCGACGGCAGCTGGCGGCGCCTAGCCGGTGTCCCCGACGGTCCCGGTGACTACCGTGTGGTGGTGCGCCTTCTCGACCGCGACGGGAACCTCCTGGCCGAGGCCTCCTACGACTTCTCCCTGGACGGTCGCGGCGCGGTGCTGCCGGTCACCGGCGACGTGGCTGGCGTGGCCGGTGTCCTGGGCGCCGTGGCGGGTCTCGGCGCCGCGGCGGCAGCGGTGACGGCGCTGGCAGCGCGCCCGGGTCGCCGTCGCTGACGGGCACCCCCGCCCCACCACCCGGGCACTTTTGTCCCATTTTGGTCGGGCGCGGTTGCTGCCACGCGGGTGCCGGCACCCATGGAACGTTCTGCGGGCGCCACTCCGCACGTAGAAGCTTCTGCGGGTGCCGGCGGAGCCGCCCTGCCGCCTGCGGAGCATTCTGCGGGCGGTTTCTCACNCGTAGAGGCTCCTGCGGGTGATCCGCTTGGGCCGCCGTCCCGTCGGCGTCGGCCGCACGTGGCGGCGGTGCCCGGCCATCTGTCGCTCTGCCTGTTTCTCGTTTTTTGGCATCCANNNATGCCGCGGTGGCCCCGCCATGGGACACGGCGTCATTGGGACAGAAGTGCCCGACCATTGGGACANAAGTGTCNGGGTGGTGGGACGGGGTGACCAGTGGGACGGGCTCGCGCGCCCGTGGCGGCTTCCGGGGCCGCTTGGCCGGCCGGCCGTGAATCAGGGGACATCCGCGGTCCCGAGGGGGTATGGAGCCAAGGGAGGGATAGTCCGGCGCCCCTGGAGGTGGCACGTCCATGCTAGGTCAGTACTTCGCGAGCCTCGGGGCCACGNCGGCCGGGTGGAGCACCGACGCGGTCTTCCTGCGGCTCATCCTGGCCGCGGTCGTGGGCACCGTCATCGGCATGACCCGGGAGTTCAAGAACAAGGGCGCCGGCGTCAAGACCCATGTGCTCGTGTGCCTGGGCTCGGCCCTCTCCATGATCGTGAGCCAGNNCATCCTGGAGGAGATCCCCGGGGCCCAGCTCGACATGGTGCGNAACGGCGCCGCCGTCATCTCCGGCGTAGGCTTCCTCGGGGTGGGCACCATCATCGTCACNGGAAANAACGAGGTCAGAGGCCTCACTACCGCCGCCGGCCTGTGGGTCTGCGCCTGCATCGGCCTCTGCGCCGGCATCGGCCAGGTGGACGCCACCCTGCTGGCCCTGGTCTTCGTCATCTTCACCTTCACGGTGCTCTCGCGGCTGGACGCCCTGGTGCACCGCTTCTCCAAGAAGTTCGACGTCTACGTGGAGTTCGAGAGCCGCNACGCCGTCAAGGAGTTCCTCAAGAAGCTCCACAGCTGGGACTGCGCCTATGACAACTTCCTGCTCACGGGAGGGGAGAGCGGCAGCTCCTTCGTGGCTGCCACCCTCACCATCACCCTGCCCACCATGGACCGCAAGCAGGCCTTCGTCGACGCCATCCAGCGCCTGGAGTTCGTGAGCTTCTGCGAGGAGATCTGACCGTCCCGACCGCCCCGCCCCCTACCGGTCGCCGAAGGAGATGCCCANATCGCGGGCCTTGCGGANCATCTCACCGTCCGGGTCCACGTACTTGAGCTTGCCGGCCACGTCCTTGAGGGGCACGCGGCACATCCTGCTCTTCCGCTGGCTCACCATGAAGCCGTANTTGCCCTCAAGGCAGCCCATGGCCGCCTCCACGCCGCACTGCATGGCGAAGATGCGGTCCTGGGCGTCGGGCTGGCCGCCGCGCTGGGTGTGGCCGGGCACGGCCACGCGGACCTCGCGGTCGGTGCGGGCGGCGATCTGGTCGGCGATCTCGTAGGCCACGGACGGCATCACGCGCTTGGCCAGTTTGGCCTTGTACTCCTTCTTGGAGAGCGCGGCGTCCTCCTTGGAGATGGCGCCCTCGGCGGCCACGATGATGGCGTAACGCTCGCCGTCGGCATGGGCCTCGTCGATGGCCTCCACCACATTGTCGATGTCGTAGGGGATCTCGGGCAGCAGGATGACGTCGGCCCCGCCGGCAACGCCGGCGTACAGGGGGATCCAGCCCNCCTTGTGGCCCATGATCTCGATGACGAACACGCGGCCGTGGCTCGTGGCCGTGGTGCGGATGTCGTCGATGCACTTGGTGGCCACCTCCACGGCGCTCGTGAAGCCGAACGTCNTGTCGGTGCCCCAGGTGTCGTTGTCGATGGTCTTGGGCANTGCGATGACGTTGAGNCCTTCCTGCGAGAGGCGGTTNGCCGTCTTGGTGGAGCCGTTGCCGCCCAGCATGAACAGGCAGTCGAGCCCCAGCTTGCGGTAGTTGGACACCATGGCGGGCACCTTCTGCACGCCGTCGGCCGTGGGCTTGTCCAGCTCCTTGAAGGGGGTGCGGCTCGTACCCAGGATGGTGCCGCCGTGGGTGAGCGAGNCGGCGAAGTCCTCGGGCGAGAGTCGGGTGTAGCGGTTGTAGATGAGGCCCTGGTAGCCGTCGAGGAAGCCGTAGACCTCGACCTTCCCCTCGGTCTTGAAGGCCAGGGTCTTCACGATGGCGCGCATGGTGGCGTTGAGCGCCTGGCAGTCGCCGCCGCTCGTGAGCATTCCTACTCGCAGCATGGACGGGCTCCTCTCCTCGATGACTCATCGACTTCAAAAAGTGTGGCACAAGCAGGAGGCCGTTGATGTACGGGCCCAACGATTGCCTGGGCTGGCCGACGGGGGCGGCCTGGCCCTCTCCGGGGGCGTGCCGCCCGGCCTCGGCTGGCTGATATCGCGGTTCCGACCGGATCCGAGGGGGAAGNAGCTGGAAAAACGGCCTGCGATCGCGGTTTCCTGCCGGTATCGGCGCTGCGGCGGCGGCCACGGGGGCATGGAATCGCGATTTCCAGCCGGCCCCGCCCCGGCGCGACCCGCCGCTCGCGGACGGGCGCCGATTCGACACATCTGCCATACCAGTTGTGGGGTAGGCTGAACAGAAGGTAAACCGCGCCGCGGCCCCGTGGCCGCNGCGACGTCTCTTATTGGGAGGCAGCCATGGCAGAGAAGGTCAAGAACGTCGTGCTTGTAGGCCAGGGTGGCGTTGGTAAGACGATGCTCGCCGAGGCCATGCTCCACCTGAGCGGTGCCACCAACCGCCTGGGCGGCCACTCCGGAACCAAGCCCACCCTCGACTACGACCCCGAGGAGGAGAAACGCTCCTTCTCCATCAAGCTCTCCGTGGCGCCGGTGAACTGGGAGGGCTGCCGCCTCAACGTCATCGACGCCCCGTGCTACCCCGACTTCATCGGCGACGCCTACTCGGCCATGGCCGCCTGCGAGACCGCGGTCTTCGTGGNGGACGCCGCCTCGGGCGCCCAGTCCACCACCACGCGCCTCTGGTACGCGGCCGAGGACCTCTCCCNGGCGCGCGCGGTCTTCGTCAACCGCATCGACCGCTCCGAGACCGCCTACGACGACACCCTCGCGGCGCTCACCGAGCGCTTCGGCAACCGCCTCGCCCCCGTGACGCTGCCCATGGGGGTGGGCAGCGACTTCGAGGGCATCATCGACGTCATCCGCATGAAGGGCCGCCGCCTCGGCCCCGACGGCAAGGCCCAGGTCTTCGACCTGCCCGAGCAGTACGTGGGCGCCGCCCAGGCCGCCCGTTACGCCATCTGCGACCTTGTGGTGGAGGCCGACGACGACCTCATGATGAAGTACCTGGAGGGCGAGCCCCTCACGGACGACGAGGTCGAGGGCCTGCTCTCCCGCGCCATCGCCGAGCGCATCTTCGTGCCGGTGTTCGCGGGAGTGTGCACCAAGGAGGAGGGTGTCGTCTCCCTCCTGGACGACATCGTGGCGTACTTCCCCCGCCCCGACACCTACGGCAAGGTCCCGCTGGTCAACGGCGAGCTGCTCGACGTGGACCCCGACGACGACCGCCCGGTGGTCTTCGTCTTCAAGATCCTCAACGACCCCCAGCAGGGGCGCCTCGCCTTTGCCAAGGTGCTCACCGGCACCGTCACGCCCGGCCTGGAGCTCGTCAATGCCCGCACCCGCAAGACNGAGCGCCTGGCGCACCTCTACCGTATGATGGGCCGCGACACCACCGAGGTGAGGAGCGCGGAGGCCGGCGACATCGTGGTGGTGCCCAAGCTGGACGCCCAGACCGGCGACACGCTCTCGGCCACCGGCAAGGTGGAGGCCGCGGCGTTCCGCTTCCCCAACTCGCTCTACCGCATCGCCATCGAGGCCGACCAGCGCGGCAGCGAGGACAAGCTCTTCACCTTCCTCGAGAAGATGGCCGACGCCGACCCCACCCTCAAGGTGGACCGCGACGAGGACACCGGCCAGACCGTGATCAGCGCCATCGGCGAGGCCCAGGTTTCCGTGNTGCTTGACCGCCTGGAGAGCCGCGCCAATGTGNGGGCCCACACCGTGCCCCTGCGCATCCCGTACCGCGAGACCATCCGCCGCACCGCCACGGGCCACGGCCGTCACAAGAAGCAGACCGGCGGCGCCAGGCAGTTTGCCGACGTGCGCATCCGCATCGAGCCCAACCCCGACGGCGGCTACGAGTTCCTGGACGAGGTCGTGGGCGGCGCCGTGCCCCGCGGCTTCATCCCCGCGGTGGACAAGGGCGCCCAGGAGACCATGCGCGACGGCGTGCTGGCCGGCTACCCCATGATCGACGTCAAGGTGGCCCTCTACGACGGCCAGTTCCACCCGGTGGACTCCAACGAGATGGCGTTCCGCACCGCCGCGCGCCTGGGCTTCCAGGACGCCGTGTCCCAGGCGGAGGCCGTGCTGCTGGAGCCCATGGCCACCCTGCACATCACCGTGCCCGAGAGCTACGCCGGCTCCATCATGGGCGACATCTCGGCCTCCCGCGGCCGCGTGGAGGGCATGGAGACCACCGACAAGGGTGAGGTCTCCATTCAGGCCCGCGCTCCGTACGCCGAGGTGGTTGACTACGCCACGCGCCTGAGGTCGCTCTCCCGCGGCACCGGCGAGTACACCGTCGAGGTGGAGGGCTACGAGCAGGTGCCCCACGACGTCCAGGAGCGCCTGGCCAAGGAGTACCAGGAGCGTCGCAGCCAGGGGAGGTAGCCTCCCGCCGGACCGGGCGTGGGCTCGGGCCACCCATATCCGAGCGCCCGAGGGCGCCCCTGACGGTTCCGTGCCGTCGGGGGCGCCTTTTTCTGGTGGGGCGGGGTGCGACC
>NZ_CAJMXC010000037.1:0-17100 GCF_905219715.1 Olsenella sp. CU969 | reverse complement strand
GCCCGGGCGTCGGCAGCGGGGTCGGCCGGGCCACCACCGCGGCGGAGCAGGCCGACGAGCGGGCCCTCGCCGACGCGGAGGCCGCCGTGGCCCGCGAGCAGGTGCGCATCCAGGCCGAGGAGAACCGCATCGCGGCCGACTCCGCCCTCGCCGGCGCCCAGCGCGCCGCCCGGGAGGCCTTGGCCGCGGAGCAGGAGGCCGCCAAGGACGCCGCTGTCGGGGACGCCGGTGCCGCCAAGCCCGTGCCCAAACACGCCGCCGCTGCAGGCGGGGGCGACGCACCTGCCCACGACGCTCCCGCGGCCAAGCACGCCGTCGCGGCAGACGAGGGCGACGCCCCCAANGCGTAGCCCAACGCCCCCGTGGGTAGATAGGAAACACCTCGGCGCCGGTCGGACCCGTCCCGGCCGGCGCCTTTCCGGACCAGACAAGAAAGCAGGCTGAAATGGCCCAGAGCACCCAGGAGGAGAGAGCGTCCGCCACGACCGTCACGGCCCCGGNCGAGCGTGGTCTCAGGTACCACCACGACCCCGAGACCCAGGGCGGCATGGCCCCTGTGACGCCGGAGAAGAAGATACCGGCNCCCAAGAAGCTGGGCANCAAGGACATGGTGTCCTACGGCATGATCATGATGGTGCCCATCGCGCCCTTCGCCCTCTACGCCTCCATCTTCCAGACTTCCAACGGCATGCCCGCCCTGTCCTACCTCATCGGCGCCGTGGGCATGCTNTTCNCGGTCTTCTCNTTCGGCGNGATGATCCCGCTGTTCCCGTCGTCGGGCTCCATCTACACCTATGCCAGCCAGACCATCTCGCCCGCCGTGGGCTTCGTCGCGGGCTGGCTCATGCTCCTGCAGTACCTCATCACGCCCGACCTCATGTTCATCCAGGCCGGCCAGGCGCTGAACCAGTACCTCCCCCAGGTGCCGGTGTGGGCCTGGTGCCTCATCTTCCTCACGTTCGTTACGTGCCTGTCCATCCGAAGCCTTGGCAACGCCATCAAGGTCGAGAAGGTCGCCCTGGTCTGCGAGATCGTGGTCTTCGCCATGTTCATCGTCTTCGGCGTCGCCTACATCCTCGGGCACCCCTCCACGAGCGGCTTCACCCTCACGGCGTTCGTCGACCCGTCCAAGATCGAGCCCAAGAGCCTCATGGGCTCCGTCTCCCTCGGCGCCATGTCGTTCGTGGGCTTCGGCTGCGNGGCGACCCTCACCGAGGAGGCCAAGGACCCCAAGAAGGGGCCGGCCAAGTCCATGCTCGTCATCGTGGTCATCCTCGCCTGCATGTTCGTGGGCATGTGCTACGTGGCCACCTGCGTCGACCCCACCGGCTCCATCATGGCCGGCCNCGCCGACACCGGCTTCTACCTGCTCGCGGGTACCGTTGGCGGCCCCTGGTTCGGCGTGGTCTGNGCCGTCGCCAACGCCATCGCCCTCGGCGCCTTCACCGGCCTCACCGCCACCACCTCCATCTCGCGCGTGCTGTACGTCATGAGCCGCTCGGGCGCCCTGCCCAAGGAACTCGGCATCATGGACAAGAAGACCGGCGTGCCCCAGGTGGCCACGCTCTTCGTGTGCGCCCTGTCCCTCGTCATGCTGCTGTTCCTCATCCCGCTCGGCATGACCCAGGTGGCCAAGCTCAGCAACTTCGGCGCCCTGTCCACCTATTGCCTGCTCAACATCTGCGTCATCTGGTACGCCCTCGGCCGCAAGAAGGTCAAGCTGCCCTTCTTGCGGTCCGCCGTGCTGCCTGTCCTCGGCGCCTTGGTCACCGGCGCCATCCTGTTCTCCATCGACCCCCAGATCCTCTTCATGGGTTGGGGCTGGGTGCTCCTCGGCGTCATCTACTACCTGGTCCAGACTCGTGTGTTCAAGCACGAGATCGTCTTCGGCTGNTCCGTGGGTGGNAGAGGCGCTGCNGNAGGCGCGGCTCCGGCGGGCGGCACGCCCACCCGCCGCATAGGCTTCTTCGGCTTGGTGTGCCTGGTGGTCTCGGCCATGCTCGGGGGAGGGGTCTACAACCTCCCCAAGTCCGTGGCCGAGACCTCCGGNCCTGCCGCCGNCGCCCTCGCCTGGGTCGTCACCGGCGTGGGAATGGTCTTCGTCGTCAACACGTTCCGCGTGCTGTCGCTCCAGCAGCCCGAGCTCAAGAACGGCATCTACACCTACGCCGAGCGGGGCTTCGGCCCGCTGGCGGGCTACCTCGTGGCCTACGGCTACTGGGTCTGCAATATCTTCGCCATGGTGGCCTACGGCGTGCTGCTGCCGGCCACCCTCGACGCCGTCTTCCTGGGCGTGTTCGGCGACGGCAGCAACTGGGCGTCCGTGGCCCTCTCCTCGTGCGTCACGTGGGCGATGTTCCTCCTCGCGCGTCGCGGCGCCGAGAGCTCGGCCGCCATCACCGTCGTGGGCACCGTCTGCAAGGTGGTGCCCATCGTGCTGTTCGCCTGCCTGTTGGCGTCGCGGTTCTCCCTCGCCTTCGTGGGGGAGCACCTGGCCGGTTCGGCCGGCCTCGCGGGCCTGGAGCCAGCGGCCTTCTTAGGCCAGGTCGGCGACACCATGACGGTGACGCTGTTCCTCTTCATCGGCGTCGAGGGCGCGNTCGTCGTGTCGGGGGAGGCCAAGAGCGCCAAGGCCGTCTCCGCGGCCACGGTGGCCGGCTACGTCGTGGTGCTCGTGCTCTACGTGCTTNTGTCGCTCCNGCCCTTCGGCTGCCTCNCGCAGGACCAGGTCGCCGCCGCCGCGNGCCCCTCCATGNCCTCCATCCTCGACGCCCTCGGGATGGGGTGGGCCTCCGCCGTNGTGAAGGCGGGCGTCGTGGTGTCGCTCCTCTNGGCGTGGCTCGTGTGGACTGTGATGCTCGGGCAGATGCCGCTGTTCGCCGCCCGCGACCACGTGTTCCCCGCCGCCTTCGCACGGGAGAACCGGTTCGGCGCCCCCACCTTCTCGCTCTTTGTGACCTGCGTCCTGATCCAGTGCATGCTCGTGGCCGCCCACTTCCTCTCGGGGGCCGCGTGGTCGGCCATGGTCAACATCACGGCAGTCATGGCCATGCCCTGTTACCTCGTGTGCTGCCTGTTCCTCCTCAAGCTGGCGCTCCGGGGCCCCTGGGGAGGCGTCACCGGGCGCCGCTCGGGACTCGTCACGGGCGCCCTCGGATCGCTTTTCTCCGCATACCTCGTGCTAGAGGCCGGTGTGCAGCTCCTTGCCGTGGCCTGTATCCTCTATGCNGCGGGGCTCCCGGTGTATCTCTGGGCGCGCCGGGGCGAGCGGCTGCCGCGCGGCGAGCAGGTGCTCGCGCTCTGCGTGCTCGCGGCTGCCGTGGCGGGCGTCGTGCTCATCGTCCCGTGACGCCGGCGCCGCCCGGTTCGCCGGGGGAGGGTTTGGATTTCTTCTGGGCGTTCCCGCGCGGCGCATGGGCGGTGCGCCCGGTGGTAGACAGTCAAGGATCGTGGGGGCCGGACCGGCTCCCGACAGACGAAAGGACCCAACCATGGCAGACATCAAGTTCTGGCGCTGCAACCACTGCGGCAACATCTTCTACACCGTGCAGGACGGCGGCGTGACGCCGGTGTGCTGCGGGGAGCCCATGGAGCTCCTCGTCGCCGACTCCACCGACGCCGCCACCGAGAAGCACGTCCCCGTCGTCACCCGCGACGGCGACGACATCGTGGTGCACATCGGCTCCGCCGACCACCCCANGCTCGACGCCCACTACATCCAGTGGGCCGCCGTCGTGGATCCCGAGGGCAACGTCATGATCAAGTACCTCAAGCCCGGCGAGGCCCCCGAGCTCACCTTCAACGGCAAGGGCATCGAGCACGGCACCGCCTACGAGTACTGCAACCTCCACGGCCTGTGGAAGCGGGAGTTCTAGGCCGCGCCCCTTTCCGGAGCGCATGACGTGACAGAGGTGCCTGGCCCATCTGTCACTTCCTCTATTGCGATTGTGATGGGAGGCCCCGGCGAGTGCGTCGCCGGGGCCTCCCTGCCTGACGGGGGCCTNTGACGGGGTCGTGGCCTGCGGCGGGGTTGTCTCCGGGGCCGCGTGGCAGAGGCGCGTGACAGAGGTGCCTGGCCCATCTGTCACTTATCCTATTGCGATTGTGATGTTTGGTCGCGGCGGCGACCGTGACCCGAGGCGGGGCGTCTCCGCAGCGGCACCCTGCCCGTCGGGGGCGGTCGCGGCGGTGCCGTGCAGGGCCGCCCCGCAACGCCCCTCTGGCGCGGGCCCGCGTTGCCGTGCGCCCCTCCGGCGCCTCTCTGCCGCAAGGGGCCTTGGAGGGCGGGTTACGGCACGCAAAGGCGCCCCGTTGCAGGGCGCCCCTACAGGGCGGCCCCGCCGCACGCAATCCCTACAGGGCGCCCCGCCGCACGCCGCTGCCGTGTTGCCCCCCGCCGTCGTACGCCGCGCCCCTCGCACGCCGCCGCGGCCTCGGACCGGGGCGGCCCCGCACCGCCGGCGAGGTGGGACAGAAGTGTCCGACCATTGGGACAAAAGTGTCCGGGTGGTGGGACAGTGGCGGGTGCTGCCCGCAGCGGTGGATACGTCTATGTATGGCGGGACCTCCTCAATTCCATTGGGCGCTATCACGCGGTTTGTGCCCGTGGGGTATGCTTGGGGCCAAGGGCGAGGGAGGCTTTCCATGAAGATTGCCATTGCCCAGATGAACGCGACCATGGGCGCCTTCGAGGACACGGTCGAGAGGATTCTCGCCCACGACCGCGCCTTCGTGCGCCAGGGGGCCGACCTCGCCGTGTACCCGGCCTGCGTGCTCACCGGTTACGACCCCCAGACCCTGCTCAACGCCGAGGGCTTCCAGGCGGACGTCGCCGCGGCCCTCGACAGCCTCGCCGACGGCTGCTCCGTGCCGTCGCTCGTGCCCTTCGTCTTCGAGTTCGCCGGCGCCCCGGTGCCCGAGGTCGCCTNCATCCNNGAGGGTCGCATCGTGCCCCTGCGCATGGCCTCCTACCTGGCCAACGTCAACGCCCGCGGCTCCATGCCCGTGGAGGAGCCCGCCGTGCAGTTCCAGCTTGGCTACACGGACTTCGGCGTGGCCTTCGACTTCGCGGGACTGGACGTCTACTCCCAGGGGGTCGAGAACGCCGATGTCATCGTCTACCTGCCCTTCGAGGGTTACAACACGGACGACGAGGCCACGTCCATGGCCAGCTCGGTGGGCGACGGCTTCTACCTTCAGNACGCCACGCGCGCNAACAGNTGGCTCGTGGCCGTGAACTCCGTGGGCGCCCAGGACGAGATGGCCTACGCCGGCGGCTCGTTCATCCTCGCGCCGTGGGGCGAGCTCGCCTGCGTGCTGCCCGCCTTCGAGGAGGCCGCTGCCGTCACCGAGGTCGAGCCCCTCGCCGAGGGCCCGCTCGAGGACCCGGTGGCGCCGCCCTCGTACCACCGCATGCGCTCACTCTGGAGCGCCCTCACGGTGACCCTCCGCGACTTCGTGGACAAGCAGGGGTGGGACGGCGTGTGGCTGCCCATGACGGGCGACCTCCTCTCCTGCGCCCTCGCTGCGCTCTCCGTGGACGCCCTCGGCCCCACCCGGGTGCACGGGCTCATCGTACCGGCCATGGGCGGGGACGCTGTGGCCGATGCCCGCCGGCTGCCCTCCAACCTGCGCATCGGCTGCGAGGAGGTGCCCGCGGAGACCCTCTCGGCCGTGGGGGAGCTCCTCGGCGACGCCTCGCCGTCGCTCTGGTGCCGGTTCGCCCGCGCCGTCGCCCCGCGCATCTTTCCCGACGAGCGCCTCCTGCCGCTCACCTCAGTGGACAAGACCGCCCTCGCCCTGGGTCAGGACCCCGACGACTACCACGGAGCCCTGTTCGCGCCCTTCTCGGACGTCTACCGCACCGACCTCACCGCTCTCGTGTCCGACCGTAACCTCAAGAGCCCGGTGGTGCCCCGCACCGTTCAGGCGCGCCTCGAGGTGCCCGTCNGCATNGTGGCCNNGCCGCGCCTGCGCTCCAAGGCCCGCGCGCTGTCGGACATAGACTCCCTGCTGCTCAGGGTCATCGAGCGCGGCGAGTCGCTCACGGACCTCGTGCGCGCGGGGACGCCCCCCGACGAGGCCCGCGCCGTCCTCTCGCGCGTCATCGCCTCGGAGCTTGGGCGCCGTACCTGCCCCGTGGGCCCCGTGCTGTCGGACCGCTCCCTCGTGGAGCACCGGATGCCGCTCTCGTGCCACTNGGACGACCGTGTGCGCACCGACGAGGAGCTCGACGGCGTCTTCTCCGACGACGGCGAGCCGCCGGNCGACGTGGCGGAGCTCATCGGGCGNTTCCAGGCCATCGCCGGTGTGGAGGCCTCGGTGCCCGACCCGGCGGAGGCCGCCATGCCCACCGACATCCGCGGCTACCTGCGCGACTTCGCCCTCGGCGGGGGCCTCTCCACCGACGGCGACGACATCTGGGGATCGGGCCTCTTCTCNAAGAACTGAGCGCCGCCGCGCTCCCCGTGCTACACTGGTGGCTCTGTAGAACGTCTGTTCGCGGGAGGCGCGGTGGTCATTCTGGGCATAGATCCGGGCCTGGCCCACACGGGCTGGGGCGTCGTGGAGACCCGCGGCACCCTCTGCCGCGCCCGCGCCTACGGCTGCGTCGCCACCAAGGCCCACGACCCGCTGCCCGAGCGCCTTGGCGCCATCCACAGAGAGCTCGCCCAGGTGATAGAGCGATTCCATCCCACGGACGTCGCCATCGAGCAGATCTTCTTCGGCCAGAACACCAAGAGCGCTATCGCCACGGCCCATGCCCGAGGGGCCGCCCTCGTGGCCTGCGCCACCGCCGGCTGCGCCATCGGCGAGTACACCCCCATGCAGATCAAGCAGGCCGTGGCCGGCACGGGCGCGGCCGACAAGCACCAGGTGACCTACATGGTGCGCACGGTGCTCGCCCTGGACCACGACCCCAAACCGGACCACTGCGCCGACGCCCTCGCCGCCGCCGTGTGCCACGCCCACCTGGAGCGCACGCTCGCCAAGGCCCGCGTGGCCGTCCCCCGATAGGAGGCCCCATTTGATCGCACAGCTCACCGGCACCGTCGTCGATGCCTCGCAGCCGGGCGCCGTCGTGCTCGACGTGCGCGGCGTGGGCTACGAGCTCGGNGTCTCCCGCACCACGGCGGCCGACCTCCCGGCCCCGGGCACGCCGGGCGTCACACTCCTCACCCGGCTCAGGGTGAGCGAGAACGCCGTGGCGCTGTTCGGCTTCTCCACCCGCGAGGAGCGGGCCGTGTTCGACCGCCTGGTGCAGATCCCCAAGGTGGGCCCGGCCCTGGCGCTCAAGATCCTCTCGTCGTTCACGCCCCGGCAGCTCGCCGAGGTGGTGGCGTGCCAGGACGTGGGCCGTATGACGGCGGTGCCGGGCGTGGGCAAGAAGTCCGCGCCCCGGCTCTTGCTCGACCTCGCCCAGGCCTTCTCCAAGGACCCCGAGCTCAAGGCCATCGCCTCCGCCGCCGCGCCCCTCGACCTCGTGGGCGCGGGTCCGGCGCCCACGGGCGGCCCCTCCGTGGTCGAGGAGGCTACGGCAGCGCTCCTCGCCATGGGCCTCACGCCCCAAGAGGCGGAGGTCGTCTTCGAGGGCCTGCCCGACGACGNCACCGTCGANCAGGCGGTGCGCTACGCCCTCAAGCGCATCGGGGGCCGCCCGTGATGTGGGAGGCCGAGGCCGGCAGGGACCTCTTCGCGGACGGCGCCGGCAACCACGTGACGGGCCAGCGGCGTCCGGTGTCGGCGGACCTCGCGGTCGAGGACCTCGACATCGAGCGCGGCCTCAGGCCCNAGACGCTNGAGGACTACTGCGGCCAGAGCCGCGTGAAGGAGAACCTCCGGGTGCTCATCGACGCCGCGTCCTCGCGCAACGAGCCTTTGGACCACGTGCTCTTCTCGGGCCCGCCGGGCCTGGGCAAGACCACGCTGGCGGCCGTCGTGGCCAACGAGATGGGCGGCACGCTGCACACCACGTCGGGTCCGGCTATCACGCGCCCCGTGGAGCTCTCGGCCACCCTCACCAACCTCGGCGAGGGCGACGTCCTCTTCATCGACGAGATCCACCGCCTCAGCCGCAACGTGGAGGAGATCCTCTACTCGGCCATGGAGGACTTCTTCCTGGACATCATCATGGGCGACGGCCCCGGCGCCCGCTCCATGCGGTTCGAGATCCCGCCGTTCACGCTCGTGGGCGCCACCACGCGCACGGGCCTGCTCACGGGTCCGCTGCGGGACCGCTTCGGCATCTCGTACCGGCTCGACTACTACACGGTGGAGGAGCTCACCCAGATCGTGCTGCGNTCCGCNNGTATCCTGGGCGTGGACNTCGACCTCCCGGNCGCCCAGGAGGTGGCCAGCCGGAGCCGCGGCACGCCGCGCCTGGCCAACCGCCTCCTCAAGCGCGTGCGCGACTACGCCCAGGTGNGCGCCCAGGGCACGGTCACGTGGCAGGTGGCCGCCGAGGCCCTGGCGTTCTTCGAGATAGACGAGCTGGGGCTCGACTGGATGGACACCAAGATCCTGCGTGCCCTGGCCGAGACGTTCCGCGGCCGCGCCGTGGGGCTGTCCACCCTGGCGAGCGCGGTGGGGGAGGACCCCTNCACCATCGAGGAGGTCTACGAGCCGTTCCTGCTCCAGCAGGGGCTCATGGTCCGCACGCCCCAGGGGCGCCAGGCGACCCTGGCCGCCTTCGAGCACCTGTCGGTCGCACCGCCGGTTTCCTGAAATGGAACCGGTGTAGGATAGGAGAACCATGCTGCAGAGAGACTACCTGGNCAAGGTCATAGAGTCGTTCACCAAGCGCACGTCGGAGACGCTGCGCGACGCCGTCGTGCTGCNCTCCGCCGAAGGGGTGTCGGAGACCGAGGACGCCCTCGGCGAGCTCATGGAGCTCGACCCGGCGATGTTCCTCTCCCTCGCACCTGACTCCATGGTCACCATGATGCGGCACGGGGGCAACGGCGAGGCCGTGGGCGACTTCGTGGCCTACGTCCTCAACGCGCTGGCCGACGCCTCGCTCATCTCGGGCGACCGCGACACCGCGCGCCTCCGCCGCGACCAGGCCCGCGCCGTGGCCCTGGCCTTCGGCGTGAGCCGCGACGTCGTGCCCGAGCAGTACGTCGAGGTCGACCGCGACATCCAACGGGCGCGCAGCGAGGCCGGCATCGGCTAGGTCGCACGGAGCATGGGGGCTCACCGTTCGCACGACGAGATGGGAGAGACATGCCTTCTGACATCGAGATTGCCCAGGNGGCCANCCCCGAACCCATAGCCGGNGTTGCCGCACGGCTCGGGATCCCCGAAGAGGACCTCGTCCCCTACGGCCGCGACAAGGCNAANGTGGATATCGGGGTCCTGCGCGAGGCGGGCGGCCACNGGGCCAAGCTCGTCCTCGTGACCGCCATCAACCCCACGCCGGCCGGCGAGGGCAAGACCACCACCACCATCGGCCTGGCCGACGCCATGNGGCGCCTCGGGACCAACGCCGTGGTGGCCCTGCGCGAGCCGTCCCTGGGGCCGGTCTTCGGCATCAAGGGCGGGNCNGCCGGCGGCGGCTACGCCCAGGTGGTGCCCATGGAGGACATCAACCTCCACTTCACGGGCGACTTCCACGCCATCGGCGCGGCCAACAACCTCCTGGCCGCCATGGTCGACAACCACATCAAGCAGGGCAACGAGCTCGGCATCGACCCGCGTCGCATCACCTGGCGCCGCTGCGTGGACATGAACGACCGCCAGCTCCGCAACGTCGTGGATGGCCTGGGCGGCGTGGCCGACGGCATGCCCCGCCAGGACGGCTTCGACATCACGGTGGCCTCTGAGGTCATGGCCGTGCTGTGCCTGTCCTCCTCCATCACCGACCTCAAGGAGCGCCTCGCGCGCATCGTCGTGGGCTACACCTTCGACCGCGAGCNGGTGCGGGCCGGCGACCTCCACGCCCAGGGGGCCATGTGCGCCCTGCTCAAGGATGCCCTCATGCCCAACCTCGTGCAGACCCTCGAGGGCACCCCGGCCTTCGTGCACGGCGGCCCCTTCGCCAACATCGCCCACGGCTGCAACTCGGTCATGGCCACGCGCATGGCGATGCACTACGGCGACGTCGCCATCACCGAGGCGGGCTTCGGCGCGGACCTCGGCGCCGAGAAGTTCTGCGACATCACCTGCCGCATGGGCGGCTTCGCCCCCGACGCGGTGGTCGTGGTGGCTACGGTCCGCGCCCTCAAGTACAACGGCGGCCAGCCAAAGGCTGACCTCGCCACCGAGGACCTCGGCGCCCTGGCCCAGGGCATGCCCAACCTCCTGCGCCACGTCTCCAACATGCGCGATGTCTACGGGCTGCCCTGCGTGGTGGCGGTCAACCGGTTCCCCACGGACACCGAGGCCGAGCTCGCCCTCGTGGAGGAGGCCTGCCGCAAGGAGGGTGTGGACGTGCGCCTCTCCGAGGTGTGGGCCAAGGGCGGCGAGGGCGGCCTCGAGCTCGCCCGCGAGGTCCTGCGCTTGGTGGGGGAGCCCAANGACTTCGACTACGCCTACCCCAGCGGCACGCCCGTGCGCCGTGCCGTGGAGGCCGTGGCCAGGCGCGTCTACCGCGCCGACGGCGTCGACTTCACGCCCCAGGCCCTCCGGCAGNTCGCCGAGCTCGAGCGCAACGGCTTCGGGAACCTGCCGGTGTGCATCGCCAAGACGCAGTACTCCTTCACGGACGACCAGGCCAGGCTGGGCGCCCCCGAGGGGTTCCGCATCACGGTCCGCGAGGTCAAGGTGGACGCCGGCGCCGGGTTCGCGGTGGTGCTCACGGGCGCCATCATGACCATGCCAGGCCTGCCCCGGCACCCGGCGGCGGAGTCCATCGACGTAGACGAGACGGGGCGCATCACCGGTCTCTTCTAGGCTTCCCATCGATGCCTGTCGTTGGGTTGTCAAGGTGTTTTTCAGTGAAGATGTGACGGAGGCGGGGTCGGGCACGGTGTCGGCCCCGCCTTCTGCCCGGGGCGGTATCCCCAGTTCAGCGGCCCGTCCCGTGCGTCTCGGGCCCCGGCGCGCAAAAACGTCCGATCCCGGACCCGGTTCTTGGGCCTGCGGTCGGGGGTTTCGGTTAAACTAACCCATGCCCTTGCGGGGTCTGACCCTAGGGGCGTTTGTTCAAGCGCGCATGCGCGCACCATGGTTGCCCTAAGCCAAGNGCAACAGAAAGAAAGGNACGTCATGGCTCACGGTACTGTTAAGTGGTTCAACCCGGACAAGGGCTACGGCTTCATCTCTCGCGAGGACGGGGACGACCTGTTCGTTCACTACTCCGAGANTCAGATGGACGGCTTCAAGACCCTCGATGAGGGCCAGGTCGTCGAGTTCGACATCACCACCGGCCAGAACGGCAAGCTCCAGGCCTCCAACGTCCGCAAGGCGTAGCGTAGGGTCTGACCTGCCTCCTGAAGGCACGCCGTACGGGGGCCGCATCCGACCGGGTGCGCCCCCCGTTCTCTTGCCGGGCTGCGGGGTCCCGAGGGTCCGGACGGGTACATGGTCCCCGAGAAAAGCGGGGACGACCCCAGGGCCGACGCGCCCCAAGGCCGAGCCACCCCGGGACCGACGCACCGAGAGGAGCCGCGCCNTGCGCATCGCNTTTGTCATNGACGACCTCGGGGTCCACTCCAACGGGACCTCCGTCACCGCCCGGCGCTACGCCCGCGCTCTCAGGGCTCAGGGTCACGAGGTCCGCCTCGTGGGCGTGGGCGCCGANGGGGACGACGCCTTCCCCCTGCCGGAGCGCCGCATCCCCGTGGTGACCCCGGTGTCGACGNGCTGCGGCTTCCGGTTCGGNGAGCCGGACCCGGACGCGCTCGACCGCGCCCTCGGGGGCGTGGACCTCGTGCACCTCTTCCTCCCGTTCGCCCTGGAGCGGGCGGCCCTCCGGTGGGCGCGCTCCCACGGCGTGGCCNNATCGGCGGCCTTCCACCTGCAGCCCGAGAACGTCACCTACAACGCCGGCATCGGCGCGGCGCCCCCGGTGTGCGGCGCCGTGTACGCGCTGTTCCGCCGTTGGCTCTACGACGGCGTGCGCCGCGTCCACTGCCCCAGCGAGATGATCGCGGGCCGTCTCGNCGACCACGGCTACCGCGCCCGCACCACCGGGATCTCCAACGGCGTGCCCGCACCCTTCGTGCCCGCCGGGGCCCCGGCGGGCACCTTCGGCCCCGACGGCNTGGTGCACGTGGTCACCGTGGGGCGCCTCGCGCCCGAGAAGAACCAGGAGACCATCCTGCGTGCCGTGGGCCTCAGCCGGCACCGGGACCGCATCAGGCTCCACATCTGCGGCTCCGGCCCCTGCCGGCGCTCCCTCGAGCGGCTGGGATCCCGGCTCCCGGTGCCGCCGTCGTTCGAGNTCCACGACGCGGCCGGGCTCGTGGCGCTGGAGCAGGCGAGCCCCTTCTACGTGCACGCCTCCGTGGCCGACATCGAGGCCATCTCGGNCCTCGAGGCCTTGGCCTGCGGCTGTGTACCCGTCATCGGCGAGGCGCCCCAGAGCGCGCCCGCGGCCTTCGCCCTCACCCCCGAGAGCCTCTTCCCGGCCAGGGATCCCCNGGCGCTCGCCGAGCNCCNCGACTGNTGGATCGAGCACCCCGACGAGCGTGCCAGGATGTCGGCGCGCTACGTCGCCGAGGGTGAGTCCATGCGCGTCTCGCGGTGCTGCGAGCGGTTCGCGGCCTTCGCCGAGGGTGCCGTGGAGGAGGATGTGGCCCTCGGCCTTGCCGTGGCGGGGGCGCGATGAGAGAGGGCCGCCCCTCGACCCGGCCGAGCCCCCGGGGCACCGCCGGCGGCGGAGACCGGCCTACCGGGCCGTGAGCCTCTCCCAGCCGTCGATGACGAGGGTGGCCTCGGCACTCACGGCGTCGAGGTCCTGGGTGGGGTCGTCGGAGCGCACGCCCACGGCCGTGAACCCGGCCGAGGCGGCGGAGCGGAGCCCCGCGGGGATGTCCTCGAACACCACGGTTCGTCCCGGCTCCCGGNNCATGCGGCGCGCCGTCTCCACGTAGATGTCGGGCCAGCGCTTGTCGCGCCCCACCTCGGCGCCGTGCACCCGGNGGTCGAACAGCGAGTCGACGTCCACCCGCGGCTTCAGGGCGTCGAGCACCGCGGCGTCGTTGTTGGTGGCGAGGGCGCAGGCCACGCCGGCCGCGCGGAGGGCCCGGATGTAGTCCTCGGCGCCCGGCCTCAGGCGCACCCGGTCGCGGTAGAGGGCGCTGCCGAGGTCGTTCCACTCGTCGCAGACCTGCTCCACGGTGTCGGGGAGGCCGTAGGTGCCGATGACCCAGCGGGCGCCCTCCCTGAANCCCCGGGCGGCCAGCTGCGCGGAGAAGCCCGGCTCGTAGGCGATGCCCCGGCGCGAGAGGAACGTCTCGTCCACGAGGCGCCAGACGTGGGACGACTCCGCGATCGTGCCGTCGAAGTCGAAGATGGCGGCCGTGAAGGGGGTGCGCCCCGGGGCGAGGTCGGCGGGGCCTGTGAGGGTCATGGGCGCTCCTGTGGTCGGTCGGCGGACGCGGGAAGTATAGCCGAGCGCGGGCCGGTTGGATGTGGTTTCATGGGCCGTGAAGGAAGCTGTCAGGACAAGCGGCGCCCAGGGCGCCGGCAAAGGAGGTACGCCATGGAAGAGCCCAAGGTCTCCCGCGAGGAGATCGACGCCTACGTGGAGCGCGTGTGGCCCGAGGTGCTCGAGGACATCGCCACCCTCGTGGCCATCGACTCGGTGGAGGACCTCTCAGCCGCCGCCCCAGGCGCCCCGTGGGGCCCCGGCCCGAAGGCCGGCCTCGACGCGGCGCTCAACATCGCCGAGCGCCTGGGCCTCGACGCCCACGACGTGGAGGGCTACATCGGCTACGCCGACCTGCCCGGCAGGAGCGAGAGGCAGGTGGCCACCATCGCCCACGTGGACATCGTGCCCGTGGGTACCGGTTGGGACACCGACCCGTTCACCCTCACGGTGAAGGACGGCTACCTGATGGGCCGCGGAACCCTCGACGACAAGGGCCCGCTCGCCCTCACCCTCTGGGCCGCCCACTTCTTCAAGGAGCGCGGCCAGGAGCTGCCCTACACCCTGCGCTGCATCGTCGGCGCCAACGAGGAGACCGGCCTCGGCGACGTGGACTACTACAACGAGCACTTCGAGCAGCCGGCGTTCCTGTTCACCCCCGACGCCGAGTTCCCCGTGTGCTGCGGCGAGAAGGGCGGCTTCTCGGCCACCTTCACCTCCGGCCCCNTGGCCGGCGGCACCATCGTGGACTTCAAGGGCGGCACCGCCGGCAACGCCATCCCCGACCTCGCCGAGGTCACCGTGCGCGCCGACGCCGCCTCCCTGCCCGCGGCCGAGGGCATCGACATCGAGGACGCCGGCGACGGCCTGGCCCGCCTCACGGCCCACGGCAAGGGCGGCCACGCCTCCCTGCCCGAGGGCACGGTGAACGCCATCGGCATGCTGGTGGACTACCTCTGGGACAACGGCCTCCACTCCGAGGAGGAGCGCCCGTTCCTCGAGCTCGAGCGCCTCATCTTCGCCACCACCGACGGCAGCTCCCTGGGCATCGACGCCACCGACGACATCTTCGAGCCCCTCACCTGCATCGGCGGCACCATCGAGGTCGAGGACGGCCGCTTCAGGCAGACCGTCGACGCCCGCTTCCCCAAGTCCACCACGGCCGAGCACCTCGAGGAGGTCCTCTCCAAGCTCGGCGAGGAGCACGGCTGCACCCTCACGGTGGACCTCGCCCTCGTGCCGTTCTACGTCGACCCCTCGAGCCCCGAGATCCAGACCCTCATCCAGACCTACAACGACCACACCGGCAAGGACAAGAGGCCCTTCACCATCGGCGGCGGCACCTACGCCCGCGACTTCAAGAATGCCGCGTCGTTCGGCCCCGAGGAGACCGACCTGGTGAACCCCGACTGGGTGGGCGGCATGCACGGCCCCAACGAGGGCGTGTCCGAGCAGCTCCTGCGCGACTCGCTCTCCATCTACATCGACGCCATCGCGCGCCTCATGGAGCTCGACCTCTAGGGGTCGGGCCCCTCGCACCGGCGCTCCGCGAACGGGAGGGCGCCCTGGCCACGGCGGCTGGGGCGCCCTTTTCCGTCCCTGTCCGCCGGCGGTGGGTCAGGCGTCCGCCTCCATGGAGAGGGCCACGGTGAGCAGGCTCTCGTCGTTGGTGAGGATGCCCACGAGGGTCGTGAGGTCGCGGGCCACGGGGAAGATGCCGGCGTCCACGGCCGCCTTCGCGCCGTCCACGAGGACCTCGCCCACCCGGGCCACGGGGGCCAGGGGGATGCCGGCGCCCTCGAGCTCGTCGGCGACGGTGCCGGCGGGGGCCGGTTCGTAGCCGCCCTGGGCCTGGAGGTCGCCAAGGGCCTTGGCGGCCGCCGGGGCGCACGCGCCGCCCACGGCCAGGGCGTGGCGCAGGCTGGCGTCGGCCAGGCGCAGCTCGCCCTCCTGGCGGAGCGCGCCACCCAGACGCAGGTAGGCGGCGCAGATGGAGTCGGGGTCGTGGGCGAGGGACAGGAGCTCCCTGACGGTGGCCTCGGCCATGGGGGCGTCGCCCAGGAGCTCGTAGCACCGGGCCGCCCTCAGGCGGGCGTTGACGTCCATGGGGTCGAGCTCCACGGCGCGCAGGGCGAACGCGAGGACGCGGTCGGCGCGGCCCAGGCGCATGGAGAGGCTCGAGAGGGTGCCGTGGGCGTGGTAGTAGGGCGCCGGGACGAGGCGTACCTCGCGGCCGTCGGGGCCCGACAGCCGGTTGTGGAGCCCGCGCTCGGCGTAGGTGTTGAAGAAGCGCCACACGCGGCAGGCGTCGTCGCGGTAGGGCTCGGCGTCCTCCTCGGCCGCCAGGAGCCCCTCCAGCCTGCGGGCGCACCGCTCCACCCGCACGGGGTCACCGCCCTCGGGGGAGGCGAGGAGCGAGAGGGCGTCGGCCACGGCGCGGCCGAGGTCGCCGTCGGTCAGGAGGGCGTCGCGCACGGCCCCGGGGTCGCCGCCGTCCAGGGTGCCGTCGATGAGGGAGCGCACGACGCGCTGACCCGCGGCGCGGACCTCCCGGTCGTCGTCGTGGGCCGTGGCCTCGAGGACGGCCGCCACGGCGTGGGAGCAGGTTCCGTCGAGGGTGGCGCAGGCGCGGTCCGCGGCCGCCTCCCGGCGCGCGGTCCCGCGGATGNCGAGGTCGGCCATGGCCGAGGCGCCGAGGGCCCGGGCCGCCTCGGGCGTCAGGGGGTGCCGGGATGCCTCGGGCTCGTCGCCCCACCACGGGGGGCAGAGGAGCGGGTCGGTCATGGAGAAACGCAGCGTCACGGGGTGGAGGCGCCCGTCGTGGGCGTCGACGGACGCGCCCAGGGCGGCGAGCTCGTCCTCGGGGCGCTCGCCGGGGCCCTCGAGGTCGAGGGCTGCCACGGCGGCGCGGGTGGCGCGCCAGGAGATGAGGGGGCGCCCGTCGACGTCGGCGGCCTGCACCCACGCCACGTGGAGGCGGGGCGACGTGGAGAGCGCCATGGCGGCGAGCACCATGGCCTCGCGGCACGCGAGCCTGGCGGCCCTGAGCTCGCGGCGCGCCCGGGTGGTGCGGCGGGTGCCGCCGTCCCCGCACCACTCGCGGGGCGCGACGACGTCCGGCTCCACGGTGCCGAAGGAGAGGGCCGCCACGCCGGCCTCGAGGTTGAGGCGGAATCGGCACTCGAGACGGTAGGGGAGGCGTAGCGACCGGATGCCAAGGGCCAGGGCCCGGCGCACCTCCCACTCGCCGCGGTCGCCGTACCCGGCGGCGCCGGTGTCGATGCCGGCGGCCTCACAGGTGACGGAGCGCTCGATGACGTCCGAGAGCAGGTAGAGCTCGGAGACCGTGGTCTCGGGTCTTCGGCCGAGGCAGCGCTTGGCATAAACGGCGCGGTTGAGGGCCGACTCCACGCGCCGCAGGGCCCTCACGCCCTCCTCGTCGAGGCTGGCCCCTTGATGTCCAGGCGCACCTGGCCCGACCGGGCGTCGGGTCGGAGGCGCGCGGGGGCGTCGTCGGCGAGGTCGAGCAGTCCGGCGTCGTCGAGCTGCTCGGCCACGAACGAGGAGAG
>NZ_CAJMXC010000036.1:0-17311 GCF_905219715.1 Olsenella sp. CU969 | reverse complement strand
CCATGGCTCTCCCCTCTCCCCGCTCCGTTGCCCCCAGTCTAGGGGGACTGCGAGTGCCGGACGGCCCTGTCAGGCCACCGTAAGGAATTCGTAAGCCACCCTTACGGGCTTGTCAGCAAGCGTAAGGCGCCCGTCACGGACTTTCCGGGAGGCAGGGCGGACGATGGGGACACCGAGACGCGACGTGAGGAGGACCCCATGGACACGCGACCCACCACCGTTGCCGCCAACCCCTACCCGGACGAGAGCGNGGCGTTTCCCGCACCGGCGTCCTGGCAGGAACCGCCCCACCGACGCGTGGGCGCCATNNNGCTCATGGTCCTTGCGGCCGTGGTCGCCCTCTGCCTCGTGGCCGTGGCCTTTGGTCTGGCGGGTACGGCGGCGCGGGCGGCGGACGGCTCGTGGGCGAGAGACCCTGCGGGGCAGTGGCGCCAGGGCAGCGTGCCGCGGCTGTACCAGACCGACCCCGCCTGGTCCGGGGAGCCCTACGCCGGGCAGACCGTCGGGGAGGCCGGCTGCGGGCCCACGTGCCTCTCGGCCGTGTACGTGGCGGTCACGGGGCGCGGCGACCTCACGCCGGTGGACGCCGCGCGCCTGTCGGAGCGGGGCGGCCATGTGACCGACGGCCTCACCGCCTGGACCCTCATGGACGAGGGCGCCGCCTCGGTGGGCCTCGCGTCGCGGCCGGTGGCGGCCGACGCCGGCGCCGTGCGGGCGGAGCTGGCCGCAGGCAGGCCCGTCATCGCCTCCATGGGCCCGGGCGACTTCACGAGCAGCGGGCACTTCATCGTGCTCACCGCCGTGGACGACGCCGGGCGCCTGCAGGTCATGGACCCCAACTCGGAGCCGAGGACCGAGCAGCCCTGGAACCTGGAACGCACCCTCTCCCAGGCGCGGGCGCTGTGGTCCTTCTCCAAGGCGTGACAGCGGTGACAGTGGTGTGACAGCGGTGCCTGGCCCATCTGTCACTTCGCATGTTTCTCACTTTATGATATGCCTCCATGCCGGAGGGGCCTGTGGCATGGGTTTTGGCCTCCAGACGCCGAGAAACCCATGCCGTAGCGGCCTCCAGCATGGGCTCTTGGCACCTACCGGGCGAGAATCCCATGCCAAAGCTCGCTTTGGCATGGCCGGGCGGTGAGGCCGGGACAGCAGGCGCCCCTACAGCGACATGTTGGGGTCCCCGTCCATCGACAGCGGGACCAGCCGGCCGGCATGGTAGTCNCGCAGGGCCACCAGNGCGATCATGGCNGCATTNTCGGTGCANGCGTTCATGGGCGGCACGGTCACCCGCACACCCCGCTCGCCCAGGCACACGCGGTAGGCCGTACGCAGGGCCGGGTTGGCCGCGACGCCGCCGCCCACGCAGAAGTCCTCCACGTCGCACTCCTCNACGGCCGTGAGNNCCTTNGCCACCTGCACGTCGANGACGGCGGCCTGGAAGCTCGCGGCGAGGTCGGGCAGGTCGATGGGGCGCCCGGCGGCGTTCTCGGCCTCGATGTGGGTGATCACCGCGGTCTTGAGGCCTGAGAGCGAGAACCGGTAGTCGTGGCTGTGGAGCATGGCCCGCGGGAACGCCACCGCCTTGGGGTCGCCCTGCTCGGCGAGGCGGCTGATCACGGGGCCGCCGGGGTAACCCAGGCCCAGGGCCTTGGCCACCTTGTCGAAGGCCTCCCCCACGGCGTCGTCGATGGTCTCTCCCAACACCTCGTAGTCGCCCCAGCCGCGCACGTGGACGAGCATGGTGTGGCCACCCGAGACGAGGCTCGCCACGAAGGGCGGCTCGAGGTCGGGGGTCTCGAAGAGGTTGGCGTAGAGGTGGCCCTCCAGGTGGTTCACCCCCACGAGGGGGATCCCGGCGGCAGCGGCGAGCCCCTTGGCGAAGGCGATGCCCACCNCGAGGGCGCCCACGAGGCCAGGGCCCTGGGTGACGCCCACGCAGTCGAGGTCGGAGACCAGAAGCGTCTTGCAGCCGAAGTGCGCGCCCGCCTGGGCCATGGCCTCCTCGAAGACGCCCACCACGGCCTCGGTGTGCTTGCGGCTGGCGATCTCGGGCANCACGCCGCCAAAGCGCGCGTGGAAGTCGATCTGGGTGGCCACCACGTTGGCCACGATCTCGCCCGTGCNGTCNANGACGGCCATGGCGGTCTCGTCGCAGGAGCTCTCGATGGACAGCACCAGCGGTTTTGCCGCCTCGACGGCAGCGACAGCCTCGGCCGTGCGGCCCGCGTCGACCATGGGCCAGGGCTCCACGGCGGCCGTGGGGTCGGGCAGGTCGTCGCTGGCGGCGATGGAGAGGGGCAGGGACGCCGTGAGGATGAGGGCGTCGCGGCCGCTGCCGTAGTAGTCGGGGCGCCGGCCGGCCTCGGAGAAGCCCACGGAGCCGTAGAGCGCCCGGGCGGCGGCGTTGTCCTCGAAGACCTCGAGGGACGCCGTGCGGGCGCCGAGCATCTGGCCGTCGTAGGTCACCCGGGCCAGGAGCCTGCGGCCGACGCCCTCCCGGCGCCGGGCCGGGCTCACGCAGACGTCGAGCACCTCGAGGTCGTCGCCGGCCATCTGGGCGCCGGCGAAGCCCACCACCTCGCCCTGGTCGTGGGCCACCCACCAGGTACGGCCCTCGGCCCCCAGCTCCTGGGAGAACATGGCCTCGTTCCACGGAGTGTGCTCGGTGCCGGCGAAGACGGCGTGATCGAGNAGNNCCACCTGGGGCGCGTCGTTCACGCCCATGGGGCGCAGCTGGAGGTGGCGGCCGGCCAGGGCGTCGTCGACGCCGGTGGTGGCCACGGTGGCCGGCTCGGCCATGCCCAGGCGNTNGAGCTCGNGCTCCTCGGCGTCCGAGAGGCGCGTGTACACCGGCAGGACGAGGGCGGGATGGCCGTCGCCCTCCCAGAGGGCGGGGTCGGCCGCGGCCGAGAGGAGCAGCGACTCCCCCGTGGGGTGCCAGAGCGCCTCGGGCAGCACGGCGGTGAGGCCCGCCTCGGCAAAGAGCCCGCGGTACTTCCTGAGACCGTCGCCGGTGAGCTGGATGTCGGCGCCGTCCGCGCGGTCGGCCCACGCCGCCGCGGCGGCCGGTGCCTTCATCACCGTCTCCACCGAGAAGAGCCGCTTGGGTCCCTCGTCGTCCACGCCATAGAGGCCCGGGTAGACCTCGCGGCGCATGGCGTCGCCCACCACGCCCACGAGGCCGCGCACGCCGGCGGCCCAGGCGCGCCAGGCCACGGCGTCCAGGGTGGAGGCGCCCGCCACCGGGCGGTCGAGCCCGCAGCCCAGGCCCTTGGCCGTGGCGATGCCGATGCGCACCCCCGTGAAGGACCCGGGGCCGCGGCCCACCACCACGCGGTCCACGTCGCCCATGGAAAGGCCCGCCTCGTCGAGAAGGCCAAGGCACGTGGGCACGAGCTCCACGTTGGCTTGGCGACGGCACGGACGGTCGCCCGAGGCCAGGACCTCCACGCGCCGGCGGCCGTCGCCAACGCCCACCCGCGCCACGGCACAGGCAAGCTCGTCGGTGGAGGTGTCGAAGGCAAGGACGACGCGGTCTGGTGTGGTCATGGGCAGGTCCTCCAAAGGCTCGGGTTGCACCACGCCATTCTAGTTCCCCGGGACGCCCATGAAGAGACGGGCCTCAGCCGACGGACCCCGCCACCGCCGCGTCCAGGGCCGNNGCGAGCTCCGCGCCCCGCACGCCCGCGCNCCGCACCTCCACGGTCAGGGCCGGCTCGGCGCCGCCCTCCACGGGTGCGCGCGATATGGCCACGTCCAGGCGCTCGTCGCCGAGGTCGTCGGCAAAGGCCTCGCCCCACTCCACCAGGCTCGCCCCCTCCACGCCGGCGACGTCGAGCACGCCGGCGTCGCCCAGCTGGTCGGCGTTGTCCAGGCGGTAGAGGTCGAAGTGGTAGAGGTCCAGGGTCTCGCCCCGGTGGACGGCCATGATGTTGAACGTGGGGCTCGTGACGTCGTCGGTGCAGCCCAAGGCCCGGGCCACCCCCTTGGTGAGCTGGGTCTTGCCGGCCCCGAGGTCGCCCGTGAGGATCACAAGGTCGCCCTCGCCGAGAAGGGCCCCCAGAAGCTCCCCCAGGGCCTGGGTGGCCTCGGCCGAGGTGGAGGCGTAGCGGCCCTCCCCGGTGCGGGTGAGGCCGTCCATGGCGGTATCGTCGCAGGTGACTCCCATCGTCACTCCTCCCCCACGGGGACGCCGCCCGCCGCGGGGGCAGGGGCGGCCGGGTGCTCGGCCAGCCATTGGCCGAGGAGCGCGAAGTCGGCCTCGAGGCTCGCCTGCTTGGTGCGGTCGTAGATGGCCGCGGCGGGGTGGAACACCGGCAGCACGTGGAAGTGCCCCGTCTCGTAGAAGCGGCCGCGGAGCGACGTGATGCCCTNCTCGGTACGCAGGATGAACCTCGTGGCAAAGTTGCCCAGGCACACGATGACGTCGGGCCAGACGCTACGGATCTGCTCCCGCAAAAACGGGCTGCACTCCGCGATCTCCTCGGGCCGCGGGTCGCGGTTGGAGGGCGGGCGGCACTTGAGGACGTTGCAGATGTAGACCTCATCGCGCCTGAGGCCGGCGATCTCGAGCAGGGCGTCGAGCTTCTTGCCGGCGGCACCCACGAAGGGCACGCCGGAGAGGTCCTCGTTCTNGCCCGNGGCCTCGCCNACGATGACCACGCGGGCGTAGGCGTCACCGTCGCCGAACACGATGTTCGTGCGCGTCTCGCAGAGCGGGCACCTGCGGCAGTCGCCGAGGAGGTCGCGCACGGCCGACAGCGGCACCTCGCCGGGGNGNTGATTCTCGTAACCCGGGATCTTGAGCATGGCCATGGCTGCCCCCTTAGACGTAGACCTTCTCGAGCCTGAGGCCGAAGTCGCAGACGACCTCGTAGTTGATGGTGCCCGACAGCTCGGCGAGCTCCTCGGCCGTTATCTCCTCGTCGCCGTCCACACCCATGAGGGTGACGAGGTCGCCCTCCTCCACGGGGCCGCAGGGGCGGTACNGCCGCACCTGGTTGACCTCCACGGCGAACATGCACTGGTCCATGCAGACGTTGCCCACCTGGCGGTGGCGCCGGCCGCGGCAGAGCACCTCGGCGCGGTTGGAGAGGATGCGCCCGTAGCCGTCGGCGTAGCCGACGGGAATCGTGGCCACCTGCACCGAGGAGGTGGTCACGCGCCAGGTCATGCCGTAGGAGACCCCCGTACCCACCGGCGGCCAGCCGCAGCGGGTGACCCGGGCGCGCACGGCCATGGCCGGTTCGAGGTCGATGTGGTCGCGGCTGGGCTCGCAGGGGTGCAGGCCGTAGAGGCCGATACCCACGCGCACCATGTCGTAGTGGGTGTCCTTGTGGAGCACCACCGAGGGGGTGTTGTCGNAGTGAACGAGGCCCGGGTCGAACCCGGCGTCGCGCAGGGCCGCCACAGCCTCGTCGAAGTGGCTGCGTTGGAGCTCCCAGTCCCAGTCGCCCGGCACGTCCGCCGTGGCGAAGTGCGTGAAGGTGCCGGCGCACACGAGACCGGAGTGGAAGTCCACGGCGCGCCGGAACTCCACGGCCTCGGCCCAGGGCACGCCTATGCGCGGCATGCCGGTGTCCAGCGCCAGGTGGTAGGCCCCCTGGCCGCCGCCGGCCGCGGCGTACTCGCCAAAGGCCAGGGCGAACTCCGTGGTGTAGACCGAGGGCATGAGGTCGTAGGCGAGGAGGTCGGGGATGGCCGTGGCAGGGGGCTGCGAGAGGACGAGGATAGGCTTGGAGACCTCGGCCTCGCGCAGGGCGATGCCCTCGCGCACCGTGGCCACGGCGAAGGCGTCGGCGCCGGACGCGGCCATGAGGGGGGCGCACACGGCGGCACCGTGGCCGTAGGCGTCGGCCTTCACCACGCACATGAGCTTGACGCCCCGTGCGAGGCGCTTCTTGTACTCGCGGGTGTTGTGACGGATGGCGGAGCGGCTCACCTCCACCCAGGCCCAGCGGGTGTCGGGGCAGCGGCTCTCNGCCACCTCACTCACCTTCCTCGGGCGACACNCCGGCGGNGGCCAGCGAGACCTGCTCCTCCATGGCGTCGAGGGCGAGGCCGAGGTTGCCGATGAGGTCGGAGGCCATCACGCCGCGGCTGCCGTGGGCCTCGGCGGCGAGGTTGGCGGCGAACCCGTGGACCTCGNAGGCGAAGGCGCANACGAGGGGGAGCACGTCGTTCTCCACGACGCCGCGGGCGAGGAGCNCCGCCATGATGCCGCCGAGCACGTCGCCGGAACCGGCGGTGGCCAGGCACGCAGGGCCGGGTTTGGGGAGCAGGGCGATCTCGACGCCCACGCAGCCCGTGGACTCGCCCTTGGCCACCACGCAGATGTCGGAGCCGCCGTCGGCCCAGACGATGCGGCGAGCGGCCTCGAGGGCGGCGGTGAGGGAGCTGGGCGGCTCGCCGGGCTGGCCCACGAGGCGGCCGAGCTCCCGGCGGTGCGGGGTGAGCACGAGCGGCGCCTCGCGGCGGATGAGCTCGGGGAAGTTGTCCAGGCGGTTCGTGGTCATGCGAGACAGCGCNTTGAGGGCGTCGGCGTCGAGCACGAGGGGGACGTCGCACTCGAGGAGCGACGAGACCACCGAGACGGTGTCGGCGCACACGCCCATGCCGGNGCCGCAGAGCACGCAGCTGCGCTGCTCGGCCATCTTGACGATCTCNGTGCGGGCGNCGGCCGAGAACATCCCCTCCTCGTTGGTGGGGAGCCCCACCACGGGGATCTCGAGGAGGTGGGTGCGTCACACCGTGGCGATGCGGTCGGGNACCACGAGGGTGACGTAGCCGGCACCGGAGCGGGCGGCCGCCATGGNGGCCATGACGGCGGCGCCGGGGAAGCGCGTGGAGCCGCCCACCACGAGGACGGAGCCACGGGAGTACTTGTCGACGTCGGCCGTGGGCTCCCGGAGGGTCTCGAGGTAGTCGGCCGTGTCGCAGCGCCAGGCCACCGGGTCGGCCTCCACCACGAGGCGCTCGGCCTGCTCGGCGAGGGGCGCGAGCACGATGGCGCCGCAGACGTCGCGGCCGCGGCCCGAGAGCAGGCCCGGCTTGAGGCAGATCATGGTCACCGTGGTGTCGGCGAAGACGGCGCCGCCCGGGGCGTGGCCGGTCTGGGCCGAGAGGCCGCTCGGCACGTCCACGGCCACCACGTGGGCGCCGCTGGCGTTGACCGCGTCGATCCAGATGTCGAAGGGCGCGGCAGGCTCGCCGTGGAACCCGGTGCCGAGCAGGGCGTCCACCACCACGGCCGCCTGGGCCAGGTGGGCGTCGAGCTCGTCGCGGCTGGGGGCCACGAAGAACGGCACGCCGGCGTTCACGGCCGACTGGGCGACCATGAGGGCGAGGGGGCTCTTGAGGGACTCGGGCTCCACGGGGGTCATGACCTCCACCTGGGCACCGGCCTTGGCCATGAGCTCGGCCGCCACCCAGCCGTCGCCGCCGTTGTTGCCGGTGCCGCAGAGCACCACCACAGGCCCGAGGTTGCCGAGGTCGAGCACCTCCTGGGCCACGGCGTGGCCGGCACGGCGCATGAGTTCGGCGAGGCTCACACCCTCCAGCGTGAGGTCCTGCTCGACCTTGCGGACGTCTTCGACGTTGAGAACCGGTTGCATGGGATCAGACCTCCTCGGGGCCCGCGGGCGCGGGCTGGGCCGCCTGGGCGGCCTTCCATTCTGTCTCCTGGACGCGCTCCAGGTCGTCGAGGACCGAGCGCGCCTCCTTGAACGAGCGGGTGAGCTCGGCCGCCGGGTCGGGCCGCTCCTCCTTGGGAGGGCGGGCGTCCTCGGTCACCGCCACGGCGATGGCCTGGGCCACGTCGCGGGTGTGGGAGAGCGAGAGCGCCACCTCCACGACGCCCCGCTCGGCGGCCAGCCGGGCGGCGGCGCCGGCGAGGCGCGCCTTGGGGGGGCCGGTGCGCGGGTCGGGCACCACCGAGACGTCGGCGAGGCCCATGCCCGCAAAGCCGCAGCCCAAGGCCTTGAGCACGGCCTCGCGGGCCGCGAAGCGCGCGGCGTACGACTCCGCGGGCCGGGCCCGGCCGTCGCAGTAGGCGCGCTCCTCGGCCGTGAACACCCGCTCCCTGAACCGGGGCGTGCGCTCCAGCACCCGCTCCATGCGGGCGATCTCGACCATGTCGACCCCGACGCCGGCGCAGGCCACGGCCTACTCCACCGTGACCGACTTGGCGAGGTTGCGCGGCTTGTCCACGTCGCAGCCGCGGGCCAGCGCCACGTAGCGGGCCAGCATCTGCAGGTGCACCACGGCGACGATGGGCACGTAGTACTCGGGCGCCGGCGGGATCATGAGCAGGTAGTCGGAGAGCTGGGCGATCTTCTGGTCGCCGTCCGTNGCCACCGACACCACCACGGCGCCGCGGGCCTTGACCTCCTGGATGTTGGAGATGGTCTTATAGCGCACACGGTCGTCCGGGCAGATGACCACCACGGGAAAGCCCGGGTCGATGAGGGCGATGGGGCCGTGCTTCATCTCGCCCGCCGGATAGGCCTCGGCATGGAGGTAGCTGATCTCCTTGAGCTTGAGTGCGCCCACGGCGGCCGTGGTGGAGTTGAGCCCGCGGCCCAGGAACAGCGACGACCCGGCGCCGATGAAGGCGTGGGCCGCGGCCTCGTCCTGCCACGCGCGGGCGAGCACCTCGCGGATGAGGCCGGGCACGCGCTCGAGCTCGCGGAAGCGGCGGGAGACCTCGCGGTAGCCGAGGGAGCCGTTGCGCTGGGCGAGGAACAGGGCCACGAGCACGGAGGCCACCATCTGGGCCGTGTAGGCCTTGGTGGAGGCCACGGCCACCTCGGGGCCGGCCTGCACATAGAGAACACCGTCGGCCTCGCGGGCGGCGGATGAGCCGATGACGTTGGTCACGGCGAGCACCTTGGCGCCGGCGGCGTGCATCTTGCGGGCGCTGGCAAGGGTGTCGGCCGTCTCGCCGGACTGGGTGATGATGATGCAGAGGGTGTGGTCGGAGANCAGCACNTCCTCGTAGTTGAACTCGCTGGCGGGCTCCACCGAGACCGGGNTGCGCGCCCACGACTCGATGAGGGAGCGGGCAATGAGGCCCACGTGGTAGGAGGTGCCGCAGGCCACGATGTAGACGCGGTCGATGGCGGCGATCTCGGCGTCGGTCATCTCGAGCTCGTCGAGGCGGATGCCCTTGGGCGTGAGGCGGTCCTTGAGGAGGCGCTCGATGGCCTCGGGCTGCTCGGCGATCTCCTTGGCCATGAAGTCGGGGTAGTCGCCCATGGCGGCGGCGCCGGCATCCCAGTCGATGTCGAAGGAGTCGGGGCTTGCGCAGACGGAGAGGTCGCTCTCGAAGACCTCGACGGTGCCGTCGGGCGAGAGGCGCGCGAGCTGGCCGTCGTCCAGGTTGACCACGTGGTTGGTGATGCCGGCGAGGGCCGTGACGTCNGAGGCGGCATAGGCGCCGTCGTCGGTGGAGGCGAGCACCAGGGGCGAGCCCTTGCGGGCGCAGACGATGGTGCCGGGGTCCGCGGCGTCCACGAGGGCCATGGCCCAGGAGCCCTCGAGGCGCGAGCAGGCCAGGGAGACGGCCGTGAGCAGGTCGCCCTCCGCGGGGCCGGCCAGGGCGTCCTCCACCAGGTGGGCGATCACCTCGGAGTCGGTNTGGGAGCGGAACGTGTGGCCTGCCCGGGAGAGCTCCTCCTGGAGGGCCTGGTAGTTCTCCACGATGCCGTTGTGCACCACGGAGAGGGTGCCGNCNCAGTCCTGATGCGGGTGCGCGTTGGCGTCGCTCGGCTCGCCGTGGGTGGCCCAGCGGGTGTGGGCGATGCCGCAGGTGGAGGCGGTGTCGAACCGCTCGCAGAGCTCGGCGAGGGCGGCCACGCGGCCCTTGCACTTGATCTGGAGGATGTCGTCCTGGGGCGTCACGAGCGCCACGCCCGCGGAGTCGTAGCCGCGGTACTCGAGGGTGGTCAGGCCGTCGATGAGGAAGGGCAGCGCCTGACGCGCGCCGGTGTAGCCAACGATGCCGCACATGACAGGTCTCCTTTGGTCTGGTTTGCGGGGGACGGCCCCGTCTAGGCGAGGGCNCNGNTNACGTCGGCCACGGACTCGGCGAGCTCGGCGGCGAGGTCCTCGGTCTCGGCCTCCACCATGACGCGCACGAGGGGCTCGGTGCCGCTGGCGCGCACGAGGATGCGGCCGTTGCCGGCCAGGCGCTCCTCGGCGGCGGCCACGGCGGCCGTCACGGAGCCGTCACCCATGGCGGCGTCCTTGTCCCCCACGGTGACGTTCACGAGCTTCTGGGGGAACAGGCGCACGGGGCGCACGAGCTCGGCCAGGGTCTCGCGCTCGGCGCGGATGACCTCCATGACCCGGAGGCTCGTCATGATGCCGTCGCCGGTCTTCTCGATGTCGCCGAAGATGATGTGGCCGGACTGCTCGCCGCCGAGGGAGTAGCCGTTCTCGCGCATGCAGGCAAAGACGTTCTTGTCGCCCACCGCGGTGGTCTCGTAGTTGAGCTGGGCGATCTCCAGAGCCTTGAGGAACCCGAAGTTGCTCATGACCGTGGGCACCACGGTGCCGCCGGCCAGGCGGCCGTGCTTGTTGAGGTACTTGCCGCACACATAGAGGATGAGGTCGCCGTCCACCACGCGGCCGCGGTCGTCCACGGCCAGGCAGCGGTCGGCGTCGCCGTCGTAGGCGAAGCCCACGTCGAGGCCCTGCTCCACCACGAGGCGCTGGAGGCGCTCGATGTGCGTGGAGCCGCAGTCGACGTTGATGTTGAAGCCGTCGGGGGCNTTGTTGATCACGCGNACGTCGGCGCCGAGGGCGTCGAACACGGGCTTGGCCACGGAGGAGGCGGCGCCGTTGGCGCAGTCAAGGCCCACCTTGACGCCCTGGAGCGAGAAGTTGGCGCTGGCGATGAGGTGCGCGATGTAGCGGTTGCGGCCCTGCATGTAGTCCACGGTGCAGCCGATCTCGTTGCCGGTGGCCAGCGGGATCTCGAACTCGTCGTCGATGTAGGCCTCCACGCGCTCGAGCACGGCCTCGTCCATCTTGAAGCCCTCGCGGTTGACGAGCTTGATGCCGTTGTCGGTGAAGGGGTTGTGGGACGCGGTGATCATGATGCCGCAGTCGAAGCTGCCGTCNACCACCTCGTAGCACACGCCCGGGGTGGGGATGACGTGGAGCATGTANACGTCGGCGCCGNAGGCCACGAGGCCGGAGATGAGCGCCGCCTCGAACATGTAGCTGGAGCGGCGGGTGTCCTTGCCGATGACCACGCGGGCCTTGCGGCCCTGCTCGAGGCCGTAGTGCCAGCCCACGTACCGGCCGATCTTGAAGGCCTGGTCGACGTTGAGGCCCTCGTTGGCCCTTCCTCGGAAGCCGTCGGTGCCGAAGTACTTCATCTGCTATCTCCTTTTTAGCTGCTTTCAGCGGATGAGCGCGATGTGGGTGACGCCTCGCCTAATCGTAGCGAACGAAAAGGGGCCCGTCGCGGACGACGGGCCCCCACAGGACAATCTTCGTGGCGACTGCGCAGATGCCAGGCTTAACGCTTGGAGAACTGCGGGCGCTTGCGGGCCTTCTTGAGGCCGTACTTCTTGCGCTCGACGGCACGGGCGTCACGGGTGAGGAAGCCGGCCTTCTTGAGCTCGGGACGGTAGTCGCCGGCCTCGAGAAGGGCGCGGGCGACGCCGAGACGCACGGCGCCGGACTGGCCGGAGATGCCGCCGCCGTCGCACTTGGCGAGGACGTCGANGCGGCCCTGGGTATCGGTCACGCGGAAGGGGGCGAGGGCGGCGTCGACCAGGTGCTGGCGGCCGAAGTAGGCCAGGGCGTCCTTGCCGTTGACGATGAACTTGCCGGTGCCCGGGATCAGGCGCACGCGGGCCACGGCCTCCTTGCGGCGGCCGGTGCCGTAGTAAACAACAGTGTTCTCAGCCATGGGTTAGCCCTCCAGCTCGATCTTGACGGGGTTCTGGGCCTCGTGGGGGTGCTCAGGGCCGGCGTAGACCTTGAGCTTGCCGAACTGCTGGCGACCCAGGGTGGTCTTGGGGAGCATGCCCTTGACGGCGTGCTCGATGACGCGCTCGGGGTGCTTGGCCATGGCCTCCTCGAACGACTCCGTCTTGAGACCGCCGAGCCAGCCAGAGTAGCGCCAATAGCTCTTCTGGGCGGCCTTGTTGCCGGTAAGCTGGACCTTATCGGCGTTGATGACGATCACGAAATCGCCGGTGTCGACGTGCGGGGTGTACTGCGGCTTGTTCTTGCCGCGCAGGATCGTGGCGATCTGCGTGGCGAGACGGCCGAGGACGGCACCGTCAGCGTCGATGAGGACCCACTTGCGGGCGACCTCGCCGGGCTTGGCGTACTTGGTCGACTTCATGCTACGAACTCCTCCATGCATTGGTGGTACGTGTTCTTTTACGAGGTTACGGGGCTCAGCAAAAGAAGCTTGTCGATTGTACACGAACGGCCCGGAAAAGCGCCGGTAGTTTGGGCTTTCTCCACAGGTGGGCCACGGCGCCCCGCGACAAGGGCCTCAGGGCCCGGCTGAGGGGCGTCCCCGAGGGGTTCCGCACGGGGGCGGGACCGTGGCGCCCCCGCCCCCTCCAGGGGCCCCGTGGCGCACATGCCTTTTAGAGTGCGCCCCGCAAGGGGATTCTGCGGCAAGGCGGCCTTGGAGGGCGCCTCCCGGCCGCAACCGGCCGTTGCAGGGTGGCCCGANCGCCCCGCAGCGGCCTGTTGGGACAGGCCCCTCCCGCAGGGCGCCCCTGGAGGGGGGGCGTCGGCGGGCGCCCCGGGGCGGGCATCGCACGGCATAGACCATCGAACATGCGAAGTGACAGATGGGCCAGGCGCCGCTGTCACGCCGGGCTCCGGGTCGCGGGGGCCTAGTGGAAGGTGGGGTTTCCCTCCCACCCCAGCGACTGCAGGAGCGCGGCGGCCATGCGGCGGCCGTCCACGTAGAGCTCCAGGAGCTTGGTGCCGTCCTCCTCCATGAGGGCGAGTTCCACCGGGGCGGAGGGGGCCACCACGTGGGCCACGCCCTCGGCCTCGAGCTCGAAGACATGGTCCAGCTGAGCGTTGTAGCGGGCGCCGCGGGTCTCCAGGGCCTCGAGGTAGTAGGGGTAGTCGCCGTAGAGGCGGCGCGCCACGCCCATGAGGGAGTAGGCCTCGGACTTGCGGTAGCCGCGGTGCTGGGTGAGCACCACCACGAGCTCGTCGGCGCCGTCGGCCAGGGCCCGCTCCACCGGCACAGAGTCGCAGGTGCCGCCGTCGAGGAGCCGACGCCCGTCGTAGGCGACCACCTCGGAGAGGCACGGGAGCGAGGAGGAGGCCATGACGGCGTCCATCTGCGCGGGGAGGTCGGCCACCTCGAGGTAGGCCGCCGTGCCGAACGTGAGGTCGGAGGCCACGACGGTGAAGGGGACGGGGTCGGCGTTGAAGGCGGCGCAATCAAAGGGGTCCATGCGCGTGTTGACCGTATCGTAGAGGAACTCGCGCCCGGTGACGTTGCCGGTGAGGGCGAGGCTCCGGAGGCTCATGAACGCGGGGTTGTCGCGGGCGGCCAGCGTGTCGCGGCAGAACCGGCCGACCTGCCCCGCCTTGAAGTTGGCGCCGTTGATGGCGCCGGCGGACACGCCGTAGATGTGGCTGAAGCCGCGGAAGCCCTGCTCGAGGAAGACGTCGAGCACGCCGGCCGTGAACATGCCGCGCATCCCGCCGCCCTCGAGCACGAGGGCGACCCTCTTGTCGGTGTCCTGCTCCATCGCACGCCCCTCCCGCCGGGTTCCCGCCGTATTGGGTCAGGATACCCCGTCGGGGGCGGGAGGCAACGGGGGCCGGGCCGTCCAGGAAGTTGTCGATGACCGCGATCTGGGTCTGCGGGGCGCTCGAGCGGGCGCGCTCGGAAAGGATGCGCTGGCAGACCACGATGGCGGCGTCCTCGGTGTTGGAGATGACCACAGCCTCGGCGGTGCCCAGCTGGGAGCGCAGGTCCTCGGCCGCCTCGTCGGCGGCGGCAGGGGCCGTGGCCCGCAGCATGGGCGCGGCGACGGCGAACGAGACGCCGGCGGAGATGGCCACGCCCGCGATGGTGGGCAGCATATAGGCCACGGGCGTCATGGACAGGTACGCGATGNTGGATCCCGGGGACGCGGGTGCCACAAGGCCGCAGCCGGTCATGGAGAACCAGGCGACGGCGGCGGCGGAGCCGGCGATGGGGGCAACGATGAGCTTGGGGTTGGACAGCACGTAGGGGAAGTAGATCTCGTGGATGCCGCCGAAGAAGTGGATGATCACNGCGCCGGGAGCGGNCCGCCTGGCCTTGACGTCGCGGGAGAACAGGCAGTAGGCCAGGAGCACGCCGGGGCCAGGGTTGCTCTCGGGCATGTACATGATCGAGCGCCCCATGATGGCGGCCTGCNCGGCCCCGATGGGGCTCNGGGTGCCATGGTTGATGNCGTTGTTGAGGAACAGAATCTTGGCCGGCTCGATGAAGNCGGCCAGAAGCGGCAGAAGACCGTGGTTCACCCGCACGGAGACGCCGGCGGCAAGAAGCTCATCTACACGCACGTGAGCATGCCGCTCACCGCCATCGACGACTTCCGCGGCCTCGCCGTGGAGGACCCGCGCTTCGGCGAGTTGGCCGCCATCGTGGAGGCCAACAACGGCCTGTGGTGCGCCGCCGCCGAGCGCTACCTGCTGGACAACTGGGATCCCATCGACGACTGATCCCCGGGTCCCTGAGAGCCCCACAGGGCCGCCCCCTGGCGACCCTGTGGGGCTTTTCAGTCAGCCTCGCCCGTCGCCGCACCCCCTTGCGAAACGATGGTATTTTCCTTTTGGAACGACAATTGCCGAGACCGAGGGGGCGGTGTGAGGGAGCGACCCATGACCCAGGAGATGNACCATCGGCGGGAGCGCATCGTCGAGCTCGTCAACCGCCAGGGCAGCGTCTCGTTCGCCCAGGTGAAGCAGGAGCTGCCCGGGGTCAGCGAGATGACACTGCGCACCGACCTCAAGGCCCTGGACGCCGAGCGCCGTATCGTACGCATCCACGGCGGGGCGCGCTCCGTGGGCTACGTGGTGGGCACCGACGACCTGCTCGACCGCCGCACGGTGCGCAACGTCGAGGCCAAGGAGGCCATCGCCGCCAANGCCGTGGCNCNCGTGCGCCCGGACAGCTGCATCTGCATCGACTCCGGCTCCACCACCACGGCGCTCGCGGCCCGCATCCCCGACGAGCGGCTGCTCGCCTTCACCAACAGCCTCACGGTGGCCGGCGAGCTCGCCCGTCTCGCGAACCCCCAGACCCATGTGTTCGGAGGCACCCTCAACCNCTTCTCCCGCTGCATGAACGGCAGCGCCGTGGTGGAGGCCGTGCGCGACGCGCACTTCGACACGTTCTTCTTCGGCGTCACCAACTACAGCGACTCCATGGGCTTCACCTGCGGCTCGGAGGAGGAGGCCCGGTTCAAGCGGGCCTGCATCGAGCAGGCGGACACCGTGGTGGCCCTCATGGACGGCTCCAAGGTGGGCNCCCGGGGGACCTTCCGCATCTGCGGCCTCGACGCCGTGGACGCGGTGGTGGGCGACGACGGCCTGCCCGCCGGTTTCCGCGAGGCATGCTCCGAGCACGGGGTCGACGTCCTCTGACACGGCACACAGACCAGAAGGGATTGGCCATGATCTACACCGTCACGCTCAACCCGGCCCTCGACNAGACCNTCTACGTGGACGGGTTCGCCGTCGACGAGGTCAACCGCGTNCGGTCCCTGCGCGAGGACCCGGGCGGCAAGGNCATCAACGTCACCAAGGTGGTGNNCGCCCTCGGCGGGTNGTNCCGCGCNCTGGCCCTNCTCGGCGGGTCGGTGGGCCGCCGCATCCAGGACATGCTCGCCGCCGCCTCCATCGACTGCTGGGCCTTCGAGGTCCCGGGCGAGACCCGCACCAACACCAAGGTGGTGGACGAGGAGCTGCACACCAACACCGACATCAACGAGCCCGGCCCCACCGTCACCGCCNCCGNCNTCTCCGCCATGCTCGACGCCCTCGTGGACATCGTGGGGGAGGGCGACATCGTGGTGCTCTCCGGCAGCCTGCCCGCCGGCGCCCCGGCCGACACGTACCGCACCTGGGTGGGGGCCTGCCGCGACGCCGGCGCCCGCGTGTTCCTCGACGCCTCCGGTGGCGCCTTCGAGCTGGGCCTCGAGGCCAAGCCGTACCTGGTGAAGCCCAACGAGGTGGAGCTGGGCGCCATGCTCGGCCGCGACCTCGACACCGACGAGAAGGTCGTGGAGGCCGCGCGGGAGCTCGTGGCAGGCGGCATCGAGCGCGTGGTGGTCTCCCGCGGTGGCGACGGCGCGGTCTTCGTGGACGCCGACGGCGCCACCGTGGTGTGCTCGCCCAAGGTCAAGGTGGCCTCCACCGTGGGCTGCGGCGACTCCGTGGTGGCGGCGCTGGCGCTGGGCTGCGACCGCGGCATGGACACCCGCGACGTCATGGTGCTCGCCATGGCCACCGGCTCCGCCAACGCCATGCAGTCCGGCACCCAGCCGGCGCCGCTGGACCTCGTGGAATCGCTCAAGGGCGACGTGAGCTTCGCCTAGGGTCCCCCGGTACGCCCTCTCGGCAGGCATCTCTCTCGGCACCTGAACGCGATCGAGGGCGACCGTCTCCCCACCTGAACGCNGTTGGGGGCGGATTCGCGGGTCGACGAGACCCGGGAGCCGCCCCCATTCGCGTTCAGGTGGAGAAGGGGGAAAGGGCGCGCGACTTGGGTGCAGGGCGCGCGGCGGGCGGCGCAGGCCGGGCGGTGTGGTGTGCGCTACCCTACTGAGGTCCGCACCCACCGCCGAGGAGAGAGGCGCCCGTGGCCGCCATGCCCGTCGACAGGACCATGAACCACGCCGTCGCGCTGACGCGCGGCATCGCCGCGCAGTTCCTCTCCCCCGCCCTGGAGCCCTACGCGCCCGCCTTCCTGGCCGCCCTCTGCCTCGCCTGCCTCCTCGACCTCGCCCGGCCCCGCTGGCGCGACGCCGTGACGGCCGCGGCCCTCGCGCTCCTCGCCCTCTGGGGGCCCTTCGCGGCCTTCGGCCCCCTCGTCGCGGCCCTCGCCGCCTCGAGCCGCCGCCGATGGGTGCGCCTGGCGTGGCTGGCACCCGCCGCGGTGTCGCTCGCCCCCATGGGGCCCACGGCGGCCGCCGGGCTCGCCCTGCTGGAGGCCGTGGCCTTCACCCTCGCGGTGCGCAGCGAGGCCTCGGCCGCCGAGCGCGTCGCCCTCACGGCCCTGCGCGACGGCCTCCGGGAGCGCGTGATCGCCCTC
>NZ_CAJMXC010000035.1:0-17424 GCF_905219715.1 Olsenella sp. CU969 | reverse complement strand
GGGTGGGGGCCTTCGGGGCGGCGGCATCGTCGCCCTCGCCGTCGCCGTCGACGGCCTCGTCGTCCGGGACAGCCTCCTCGGGGGCGGCGTCGGGAGCGGCGTCCTGGGGCTCGTCGTCGCCGACGGGCTCCACCACTGCCGCAGAGTCACCCCCTCCCGTCATCTCCTCGGCGATTGCCTGCAGGCTTGCGCTGGGAACCAGCATCTGCAAGACGAGCAGGAGNGAGAGCACTAATGCAAATGTGCGTTTTCTTGGGGTGGATGCATTCATCTCGGAACCTCCGTTGGCCGCGGCACGTCCCGTGCCGCAGGCGACGACCTCTACAGAGCAGTCCTGGCTCTGCTCTGAAAAATAGATACTTTCAAGNGACACTCAGTTTTCAGTCGGNAAGCGGAGGCGAACACCTAGGCAACCTGGTGCTTTTTACCGATTTCACCTATGTCTATTTATGAATTTAGAGATATCTATGGACACGGGAGGAACAAAAAAGGGCCCCCTCACGAACCGATCGTGAGGGGGCCCTTGCCGACAGGGTCAGGAGAGGCGGGACGCCACCTCCCGTGCGCAGGCCAGGCCGTCGGCCATGGCGCTCACCACGAGGGAGGCGCCGGAGCGGCAGTCGCCCGCCACGAAGACCGGCACGGCGCAACCGGACACGGCCCCGTGGCCTCCCTCCCCCACCAGCGGCAGCGGGCGGTCGTCGCACGTCTCCACGGAGAAGGCCTCGAGGACCGCCGGCACCGGGCCGGTGAAGCCCATGGCGATGAGCACGAGCTGGGCCGGGACCTCCTCCTCGGAGCCCTCGACGGGCACGGGGGTCCCGCCCGACCAGTCCAGGTGCCGGAAGCGCAGCGCGGACACCGAGCCGTCGCCGCCGTCCACGAGGGCCTGGGCGTCGGCCCCCCAGGTGCGGGGGTCGACGCCCTCCACGGCCTCGGCCTCCACCTGGCCGTAGTCCACCTTGAGCTCCTGGGGCCACTCGGGCCACGGGTTGGAGGCCGGGCGCGTCTCGGGCGGGCGCGCCATGAACTCCAGCTGCCGGACCGAGCGGGCGCCTTGGCGCAGGGCCGTGGCCACGCAGTCGGTGCCGGTGTCGCCGCCGCCGACGACCACGACGTCGAGCCCCGCGGCCGAGATCTCCGGAGCGACGGCCGCGGGGTCGCCGTCGGCCGCCTCGACGGCCCCGGTGCTTGCCGTGAGGTAGTCCACCGCCATGACCACGCCGTCGAGGTCCGACCCCGGCACCGCGAGGCGGCGGGCGGCCCCGGCGCCGCAGGCCAGCACCACGGCGTCGCAGGACGAGACGATCCCGTCGGCCACGGCCGGGTCGGAGGCGTCGGAGCCCGTCTCAAACGCCACGCCCTGGCCCGCGAGCCACTCCACGCGGCGGCGCACCACGGCCTTGTCCAGCTTCATGGTCGGGATGCCGTACATGAGGAGGCCGCCGGGGGCGTCCGAGCGCTCGTGCACGGTGACGTCGGCGCCCAGGCGGCGGAGCTCCCAGGCGGCGGCGAGGCCGGCGNGGCCGGAGCCCACCACGGCCACCGAGCGCCCGGCGAGGGGCCGGGGGCGCCCGGGGTCGAACGCGGTCGGGCCGCCGTCGGCCCACTCGTGGTCGGAGATGGCGAGCTCGTCGTCCTTGATGGCGGTGGCCCCGCGNTCGCGGCCCAGGTTGCAGGCCGCCTCGCAGAGGGCCGGGCACACGCGGCCCGTGAACTCGGGCATCGGGTTGGTGACGCGCATGCGGGCCGCCGCCTCGCCCCAGAGCCCGCGCCATACGAGGTCGTTCCACTCGGGGATGAGGTTGTGGAGCGGGCAGCCGCTCACGCGGGCGCGTCCGAAGGGGCGCCCAGTCTGGCAGAACGCCACGCCGCAGTCCATGCAGCGGCTCGCCTGGAGGCGCTGGCGCTCGTCCGNCAGTGGCACGGCGATGGGGCGGTAGTCGCCCAGGCGCTCCTCGACGGGGCGCTCGCCGTGGGTGCAACGGTCTATCTCGANAAAGCCNCCGACCTTGCCCATGGCCTACCTCCCCATCCTCATGGCGTCGAACGCCTGCTGCTCGGCCTCGGCCCTGGTGGCGCCCGCCGCAATCGCGGAGTCCACCAGGGCGGTCACCCGCGCGTACTCGCGCGGCAGCACCNTCCTGAACCTCCCGGACACCGGGCCGAAGCGGTAGAGCAGCTTGATGCCCAAGGGGCTGCCGGTGCGCTCCACGTGCTCCTCGATGAGGGCGCGCACCCGCTCGAGGTCGTCCCCGTCGCAGGGCAGCACGTCCACGAGGCCCTTGTTCACCCGCGACTCCAGAGTGCCCAGCTCGTCGTAGACGTAGGCNACGCNGCCGCTCATGCCGGCGGCGAAGTTGGGGCCCACCTCGCCCAGGATGAGGGCCACGCCGCCGGTCANGTACTCGCAGCCGCAGGTGCCCACCCCCTCGGCCACCACCGTGGCGCCGGAGTTGCGCACGGCGAAGCGCTGGCCGGCAAGGCCGTTCACAAAGCCGCGACCGCCCGTGGCGCCGTAGAAGGCCACGTTGCCGATAGCGGTGTTCTCGTTGAACTTGTACGCGGCCCNCTCGCCCGGGTGCACCGAGACGATGCCGCCGGAGAGGCCCTTGCCCACGTAGTCGTTGGCGTCGCCCGAGATGTCGAGGGAGATGCCCGCCGGCAGGAACGCGCCGAACGACTGGCCGCCGGAGCCCTGGCACCGGATGCGGACGGTGTCGTCGGGCAGCCCCTCGGGGTGCCGCGCCGTCACCGCGGCGCCGAGCATGGTGCCCACGCAGCGGTTGACGTTGGCGAGGTCGGCCGTGAACTCGATGGGCGTCAGGTGCTCGCGGGCGTCGGCCGTGTAGGGGATGAAGAGCGTGGCGTCGAGGGTCCGCTCGAGGGCCATGTCGAAGCGCATCTCCTCGAGGAACCGCGTGCCCGAGGCGCCGGGGACCGAGGTGCCGTAGAGGTTGGTGCCCACGGCGAGGACGGCCGAGAGGTCCAGGGTGCGGGCCTTCCACGGGCCCTCCCCCGCCTTCTGGCGCAGGCGCTCCGGGTGCCCCACCATCTCGTCGACCGTGCGGAAACCCAGGGCCGCCATCTCGCGGCGGAGGTCCTCGGCCATGAAGGTCATGAAGTTGACCACGTCGTCGGGGGTGGCCTTGAACTGCCTGCGCAGGCAGGCGTTCTGGGTGGCGATGCCGGCCGGGCAGGNGTCCTGCTNGNAGTCGCGCTGCATGAGGCAGCCCATGGCCACGAGNGGCATGGTGGCGAAGCCGAACTCCTCGGCGCCGAGGAGGGCCGCCACGGCCACGTCGCGGCCGCTCATGAGCTTGCCGTCGGCCTCCATGACCACGCGGGAGCGCAGGCCGTTCCGGAGCAGCGTCTGCTGNGCCTCGGCGAGGCCCAGCTCCAGGGGCAGGCCNGCGTGGTAGATGGAGTCCCGCGGGGCGGCGCCGGTGCCGCCGTTGGAGCCGGAGATGAGGATCTTGTCGGCGCCGCCCTTGGCCACGCCGGTGGCGATGGTACCCACGCCGGCCTCGGCCACGAGCTTCACCGACACGCGGGCGCCGGGGCTGGCGTTCTTGAGGTCGAAGATGAGCTCGGCGAGGTCCTCGATGGAGTAGATGTCGTGGTGCGGCGGCGGGCTGATGAGGCCCACGCCCGGGGTGGAGCGGCGCACCTCGGCGATCCAGGGGTAGACCTTGGCCCCGGGCAGGTGGCCGCCCTCGCCGGGCTTGGCGCCCTGGGCCATCTTGATCTGGATCTCGGTGGCGCTGCCGAGGTAGCGGCTCGTGACGCCGAAGCGCCCCGAGGCCACCTGCTTGATGGCGCTCCTGGCGGAGTCGCCGGGCCGCCATCCGGCGGTGGAGCCGGGGGCCAGCGGCGCCTCGCGGGCCGGGTCCTCGCCGCCCTCGCCGGTGTTGGAGCGGCCGCCCAGCCGGTTCATGGCCACGGCCAGGCACTCGTGGGCCTCCTTGGAGATGGAGCCGTAGCTCATGGCGCCGGTGTTGAAGCGGCGGACGATGGAGGAGGCGGGCTCCACCTCGTCGAGGGGCACGGGGCCGGAGGGCAGCGGCACGCACTCGAGGAGGTCGCGCAGCATCATGGGGCGGCCGGGGCGGTGCACATGGGCCACGTAGGCGTCCCAGAGGTCGGCGTCGTTCTCGCGGCAGGCGCGCTGCAGGAGGTAGATGGCCTCGGGGTCGATGAGGTGCTCCTCGCCCTCCCACACGCCGTTGTCGGGGCGCCACTTGGTGGCGCCGGAGCTGGGCAGCTGGTCGGGGGCCGGCGAGAGGGCCAGGGCGTCGGCCTCGGCGCGGCGCTCCACGAGCTTGCGCTGGATGTCCGCGAAGCCCAGGCCGCCCACGCGCGACGGCACGCCGGAGAAGCAGCGGTCCACGACCTCGCCGGCGAGGCCCACNGCCTCGAAGATCCGGGCGGCGTGGTAGCCCTGCATGGTGGAGATGCCCATCTTGGACATGATGGAGACGATGCCCGAGGTGACGGCGCGGTCGTAGTTGGCCAGGGCCTCGGCGAGGCCCACGGTGACGGCGCCGGTGGCGACGGCGCAGGCCAAGGCGTCGTGGGCGCCGCGGGGGTGCACGCCGGACGCCGAGAAGCCCACGAGGGCGGCGAAGTCGTGGGCGCAGACGGCGTCGCCGGTGTCCACGACGATGTCGGCCTCCATGCGCAGGCCGCGGGCCATGAGGCGGTCGTGGACGGCGCCGAGGGAAAGCAGCGNCGGCACGGGGACCAGCGCGGGGTCGCAGTCGTCGGTGAGCACCACGACGTTGGTGCCGGCCGCCACGGCCCGCTCCACCTCGTCGCAGAGGGCGTCCANGGAGGCCTCGAGGGCGTCAGGGCCCGCGGCGGGGTCGAAGGCGCNCACGAAGGNGCGGNCGNGGAAGCCGGTGCGGTCGAGGGCGGCGACGCGGCGGAAGGCGTCGTCGGACAGGATGGGGCCGTCGAGGGCCACGAGGCGGCAGTTGTCGCGGGCGTCCTCGAGGATGTTACCGTGGTTGCCGAGGTAGAGCACGCTGCTCGTGACCATGGACTCGCGCAGGGCGTCGATGGGCGGGTTGGTCACCTGGGCGAACAGTTGGTAGAAGTAGTCGAAGAACGGCCGGGGCCTCGCCGAGAGGCAGGCGAGCGGCGTGTCGAAGCCCATGGAGGCCAGGGGCACGGCGCCCTTCTCGGCCATGGGGCGCAGCACCTCGGCGACGTCGTCCCACGAGTGGCCGAGGGCCGCCATGGACCAGGCGAAGGGGCGCCCGCCGAAGGGCTCGCGGCCCGGGTCGCCCGGGTCGTCGAGGTCCCCCACGGCGAGGGTCTCCTCGGCGATCCAGTCGGCGAAGGGCTTGGCGCTGGCGAGGTCGCGACGGAGCTCNTCGNTCCNNNCGATGCGGCCCTCGGCCGNGTCCACCTCGAGCATCTCGCCGGGGCCGAGGGAGCCGGCCACGAGGATGTCGGCCGGGTCCACGTCCAGGGTGCCCACCTCGCTGGAGAGCAGCAGGCGGTCGTCGTGGGTCACGTAGTAGCGGGCCGGGCGCAGGCCGTTGCGGTCGAGGGACGCGCCGAGGGTGCGGCCGTCGGTGTAGGCGACGGCGGCCGGGCCGTCCCAGGGCTCCATGNGCATGGACTGGTAGCGGTCGAAGGCACGGCGCTCGCGGTCGAGGTGGTCGTTGCGGTCCCAGGGCTCGGGCATGAGCAGGGAGGCCGCGCGACTCATGGAGCGGCCGTTCATGACGAGGAACTCGAGCACGTTGTCGAGGATGGCGGAGTCGGAGCCCTCGCGGTCGATGACCGGCAGGACCTTCTCGAGGTCGGGGCCCATCACCGGCGAGTAGAGCCCGGGCTCGCGGGCGCGCAGGGCGCAGACGTTACCCTTGAGGGTGTTGATCTCGCCGTTGTGGATGATGTAGCGGTTGGGGTGCGCGCGCTCCCAGCTGGGCGTGGTGTTGGTGGAGTAGCGGGAGTGCACGAGNCAGAGGNCGCTCTCCACGGCGGCGTCGTTGAGGTCGAGGAAGAAGCGGCGCATCTGGGTGGCGAGCAGCATGCCCTTGTAGACCACCGTGCGCGCGCTCATGGAGCACACGTAGANGATGGGGCCGTCGAGGGCGCTCGAGGCCTCGGCCGCCTTCTCGACGGTGCGGCGGCACACGTAGAGGGCGCGCTCGAAGTCGTCGCCGGCGGCCACGGCGTCCGGGCGGCCGATGAAGGCCTGCCAGATGGAGGGCATGGTGTCGCGGGCGGCCTCGCCAAGGTCGTGGGGGTCCACGGGGACCTCGCGCCAGAACAGCAGCGGCAGGCCGGCGGCGGCGCAGCCGTCCTCGAAGGTGCGGCGGGCGGCGGTCACGCCGAACTCGTCCTGGGGCAGGAAGAGCATGGCCACGCCGTAGTCGCCCTCGTCGGGGAGCAGGCACCCCTCCTTCTGGGCCTCCTTGCGGAAGAACCGGTGGGGCACCTGCAAAAGGATGCCGGCGCCGTCGCCGGTGGTGCGCTCGAGGCCCACGCCGCCGCGGTGCTCGAGGTTGACGAGGACCGACAGGGCGTCGTCGACCATCTGGTGGCTGCGCCTGCCCTTGATGTGGGCGAGGGCGCCGATGCCGCAGGCGTCGTGCTCGAACTCGGGGCGCCAGAGGGTGGGGCCGGGTTGCGGTTGGGTCATGCTCACTCCCTAGGGGCCGGGGACTTGTCCGGGTCTCTCGTACCCTACGGCGGCAGTGTGTGGCCCCTGTTTCGTGCCCCCAGGGCTTACGAGATGGAAAAGGGGGCGTAACAGAGCGGCGGCGGTCAGGCGCCGGGGCCCCTTCCGGCGCGGTTCTCCGTCGGAAGGGGCCCGGACGGCGGCCCGTCATTTCAACGATGAAATATAAGAAGTGACAGATGGGCCAGGCGCCCCTGTCACATCCGCCGCGTCGCGGGGCAGGGCCTAGACGACGGCTATCTCGCGGATCACCACGCCCGATCCCTGCTCCAGGTGGGTGTGCGGGCTGCCGCAGGCGGGGCACGTGCGGCCGTGGGCCACCGTGCCGTAGCGGGTGCCGCAGTCCTCGCAGAGCGTCACGGCGGACTCCTCCTCCATGACGAGCTCGCAGTCGCGGAGCAGGTCCTCGCGGTCGGCGCACCAGCGCCAGGCGTCCTGGAGGAGCCGCGGCACCACCCCAGAGACCTCCCCGAGCTCCACGGTGACCGAGGCCACGGACGTCGCCCCGTTGGCCAGGGCGACGTCCCTCACCTCGTCGGCGATGTAGAACACGATGCCCAGCTCGTGCACCGCGCCTACACCTCCCGCCTGATCTTGCGGACGGCGATCTTCGCCGCGCGCTTGAGGGCGTAGGGGCCGATGGCCTTGAGCTTGTCCTCGGAGCGCACCATGGTGCTGGCCTCGGGGTGGTCGCGCACCAGGTGGATGGCGTCGAACTCGCAGCGGGTGGTGCAGAGGCCGCAGCCGATGCACTGGTTGGGGTCCACCCAGCTCGCGCCGCAGGACAGGCAGCGCGCGGTCTCGGTGCGCACCTGCTCCTCGGTGAGCGTCCCCGCGTACTCGCGGAAGGGCTCGGCCTTCTCCTTGGCCCTGTCGGTCGCGGGGCGCTGGCGCGAGGAGGTGTCGTAGCTGGGCAGCACGGCGTCGTCCTTGTCCAGCTCCACATAGAACCGGGGGTTGCGGCCCACGGTGAGGCTGGAGCCGGGGTGCACGTAGCGGTGGATGGAGACGGCCGCCTCGTGGCCCTGGGCGATGGCGTCGATGGCGAAGCGCGGGCCGGTGACCACGTCGCCGCCGCAGAAGACGTCGGGCTCGGCCGTCTGGTAGGTCACGGGGTCCACCACCGGCGAGCCGCCGCGGCCGAGCTCCACGGCACTGCCCTCGAGGAGCGCACCCCACTCCACGGCCTGGCCGATGGAGAAGACGAGGGTGTCGCAGGGGACCTCCTCGGTGTCGGCCTCGTCGTAGACCGGCGAGAAGCGCCCCTCGTCGTCGAATACCCTCACGCAGCGCTTGAACACCACGGATGAGACGGAGCCGTCGTCGCCCACGCGCACCTCGGCCGGGCCCCAGCCACACGTGACGGTGACACCGTCCTCGGCGGCCTCCTCGAGCTCCTCGTCGCTGGCGGGCATCTCGCCCCGCTGCTCCAGGCTGCGCATCTCCACGGAGGAGGCGCCGGCCCGGGCGGCCGTGCGGGCCACGTCCACGGCCACGTTGNCGCCGCCCACGACGACCGTGNGGCCGAGGGAGGCGCCGTCNAGGGCGCCCTCGGCGGCCCGGTGCAGGAAGTCCACGGCGGAGGAGACGCGCCCGGCATCCTNGCCGGGGATGCCGGCNGAGCGGGAGCCCTGGCAGCCGATGGCGAGGTAGAAGGCGTCGTAGCCCTGCTCGCGGAGCTCGTCGAGGGTCACGTCGGAGCCCACGTCGACGCCGAGCCTGAACTCCACACCCATCTGCGCCATGACGTCGATCTCGGCGTCGATGACGTCCTGCTCGAGCTTGAAAGACGGGATGCCGTAGGAGAGCATGCCGCCGGGCCGCGGGTTGCGGTCGAAGACCGTGGGGGCGTAGCCCTTCTCGGCCAGGTAGTAGGCGCACGAGAGGCCGGCCGGCCCGGCGCCCACGATGGCGACCTTCTGGGGGAAGCCCCCGCGGTTGGACGGGGTCACCGCCGGCGGCACGTAGCGGGTGGCCGGGTCGAGGTCGGCGGCGGCCACGAACTTCTTGACCTCGTCGATGGCCACGGCGGCGTCCACGCGCCCGCGGGTGCAGGCGTCCTCGCAGCGNCGGTTNCAGATGCGGNCGCACACGGCGGGCAGCGGGTTCTCGCGCTTGATGAGGGCGAGGGCGTCGCGGTAGCGGCCCTGGGCGGCCAGCTTGAGGTAGCCCTGGACGGCCACGTGGGCCGGGCAGGCGGTCTTGCAGGGGGCCGNGCCGGANTCGTAGGTCNCGCGACGGTTGTCGTCGCGGTAGTTGGGGCTCCAGCGCTCGGGGCCCCAGGGCGTGGCGTCGGGCAGCTCGCGCACGGGGTACTCGGGCACCTTGCCGCCGGCCTTGGCGGAGCAGAGCTTCTGGCCGAGGGACACCGCACCGGCGGGGCACACCTCGACGCAGCGGCCACAAGCCACGCAGGCCTCGCGGTCNACCTCGGCGGTGTAGGCCGAGCGGCTCATGTTGGGCGTGTTGAACAGCTGGCTCGTGCGCAGGGCGTTGCAGATGTTCACGTTGCAGTTGCAGATGGCGAAGATCTTGTGCTCGCCGTCGATGTTGGTGACCTGGTGCACGAAGCCGTTCTCCTCGGCGTGGGCCAGGATGGCGAGCACCTCGTCGCGGTCGATGTAGTGGCCGCGCTGGGTGTCCACGAGGTAGTCGGCCATGTCGCCCACGCCGATGCACCAGTCCTCGGGGTCGTCGGCCGAGCCCTCCCCCAGCTTCTCACGGCTCATGCGGCAGCTGCAGGGGCTGGCGGCGTACTTGCCGTCGTACTTGTCGAGCCAGTGGGTGATGTGCTCCACCGAGGCCGACTCGTTCTCCATGGGGATGGCCCGCTCCACGGGGATCACGTGCATGCCGATGCCGGCACCGCCCGGGGGCACCATGGCGGTGACGCGCTCCAGGGGGAGCTGGGTCATGCGCTCGAACATCTTGGCCACCTGGGGGTGCTCGTCGATCTGGGACTGGCGCATGTTGAAGAACTCCGCCGAGCCCGGCACGAAGGGCGGCAGCACGTAGCGCAGCTCGCCCTCGGGATTGCGGCCGTCCTCGTTCTCGCGGTTCCACTCGATGAGGCCCACGTAGCCCATGTCGAACAGGAGCGGCTCGAGCTCCGCGGGGTCCATGGAGCAGAGCTCGGCCAGCTGGGCGAGGGTCTTGGGCTTGCGCACCCCCATCTTGAGGGCCACCTCGGCCATGGGGTCGGTGATGCAGGCGGCCAGGCCGTAGTACTCGGGGTCCGCCGGGGTGACCTTGTGGCCGATGCGGTCGGAGACCATCTGGGCCAGCTCGAGGACCGGCTTGCGCACGGCCACAGAGGGGTCGGACGCCTCGGGGGGCACGTAGTCGCCCTCCACGGTGAGGCCGGCCTCCCGGAGCCGCTCGATGCGTTCGTCGGCGGCCATACGACGCTCGTTAGGCATGGGAGCCTCCCTTCCAGGCGGCCACGGCACCCTCGAGCCACGCCGTCCAGGCGTCGACGCCCTCGCCGGTCTTGGCCGACAGGCAGATGACGGGGGCCTCGGGGTTGCGCAGGCGCACGTTCTCGCGGAACCGCTCGATGTCGAAGTCGAAGAGCTCGCAGGTGTCGACCTTGTTGACCACCACGACGTCGACCACCTCGAACATCAGGGGGTACTTGAGGGGCTTGTCGTCGCCCTCGGGCACCGAGACCAGGGCCACCGAGGCCGAGGCACCGGTGTCGAACTCGGCGGGGCACACGAGGTTGCCCACGTTCTCGAGGACGGCGAGGTCGATGGGGGCGGCCCCCTGCTCGGCGGCGGCGGCATCGAGTTCCGTGAGGCCCTGGGAGGTCATGGCGGCGTCGAGGTGGCACATGCCGCCGGTGTGGAGCTGCACGGCCACCACGCCGGCGTCGGCCATGGTCACGGCGTCGACGTCGGAGTCGATGTCGGCCTCCATGACGCCCATGGACAGGCGGTCGCGCAGGCGCTCGGCCGTGCGGGTGAGGAGGGTGNTCTTCCCCGAGCCGGGGCTGCTCATGACGTTGAGCAGGAACGTCCCCCGCTCCCTGAGGTCGTCGCGCAGCCTGTCGGCCCTCTGCTCGTTGGCCGCGAAGACCGATTCCTTCACCTCGATGACGCGCACCGCGCGCCCGTCGGACGCCTTGGGCTCTTGGGCCATGGCATCTCTCCTCTCCATAGGGTTTTTGCCAAGTCTAGCAACTCGGCCGTTGACGGCCCCTATCAGACCGTCAACAAGACAAAAGACCCTGAAGAGGCAGCCGCCTAGTGGAGCGCGGTAAGGAAGGTGATGCAGCCGAGCACGATGCCGGGGACGTTGGCCACCACGATGGGCATGTCGCGGGGCTTCTCGAGCAGGCCGTAGGCGGTCCAGACCACGCAGTTGACCATGGCCACGAGGGGCTGCACCGGCGAGCCGTAGTTGCCGGCCAGGTTGTTGGCGATCTGCGGGATGTACGAGACGTACATGAGCACCGAGAGGACCGAGGCTATGCGGCCGAGGACCTTGACGATGCGGACGCGGTGCGCGTCGTCGACGGGGGCTGCGGTGCGGGTGTCGTTGTCTGCCATGGGCTTCCTCCTTGGGATCGCGGGTGGGTACCGAAGACCCGGGTACCCGCGAACCCGAGGAACCCCCGACGACATTCGGGGGACTCTACAGGGTTTTCACCGTCCGCCCCGGCCGACACGCACGGGGAGCGGCGGTCACGCGGGGTCGGCGGGCGCCGGGGGCTCACCCGTCTCGAGGACGCGCTCCAAGGCGGCCTGGTCGAGCACCGGCACGCCGAGCGACTCGGCCTTGGCGAGTTTGGAGCCAGCGGCCTCACCGGCCACAACGTAGCTCGTGCGCTTGGAGACGCTGCCCGACACCTTGGCGCCGAGGGCCTTGAGGGCGGCGCCGGCCTCGTCGCGCGTCATGCCCTGCAGGCTGCCCGTGAGCACGAAGGTGAGGCCTGCCAGGGTCTGGGGGCGCTCCGGGGCCGTGGGGGGTTCGTCGGCCATGGTGACGCCTGCCGCACCGAGGCGGGCGAGCACCTCGAGGTTCTCGGGGATGGAGAAGAACTCGGCCACGCTGGAGGCGACGACCGGGCCCACGCCGTCCACCTGGGCGAGCTCCTCCTCGGTGGCGGCGCGCAGCAGCTCGACGGAGGGGAAGGCGGTCGCGAGCGCGTCGGCCACCGAGGAGCCCACGTGCACGATGCCCAGGCCGAACAGCACCCGGGAGAGCGGGCGGGACTTGGAGGCCTCGATCTGGGCCACGAGCTTCTCGGCGGTGCGCCGGCCCGTGGGGATGGGGTCGCCCACGTCGTGGCCCTTGGCGCGCGTCCTGTAGGTGCGGCCCGTGGGCAGGGCGGCCACCTGCCCCACCGTGAGGGAGTAGATGTCCGCGACGTCGCGCAGGAGGCCGGCGTCCACGAGGCGGCCGATCATCTCGGGGCCCATGCCGTCGATGTCCATGGCCTTGCGCGACTGCCAGTGCTCGAGGCGCTCCAGGGACTGCGCGGGGCAGTCGATGGAGATGCAGCGGTAGGCCACCTCGCCCTCCTCGTGCACCACGGGGCTGCCGCAGGAGGGGCAGGTGGCGGGCATCTCGAAGGGCACGGAGTCGGCCGGGCGCTTGGAGAGGACCGGCCCCACGACGGCGGGGATGACGTCGCCGGCCTTGTGGACCACGATGGTGTCGCCCACGCGCACGTTGCGGCGGCGCACCTCGTCCATGNTGTGGAGCTTGGCCCGGGCGATGGTGGAGCCGGCCACGGTCACCGGGTCGAACTCTGCCACGGGGGTGAGGAAGCCCGTGCGGCCCACCTGCACGCGGATCTCGCGGAGGACCGTCTCCTTCTCCTCTGGCGGGAACTTGAACGCGATGGCCCAGCGCGGGGCACGGGAGGTGAAGCCGAGGGCCTGCTGCTGGGCGAAGGAGTCCACCTTCACCACCACGCCGTCGATGTCGTAGTCGAGGCCGTTGCGGTTGGCCAGGGCCTGGGCGCAGTACTCGTGCACGGCCGCCGCGCTCTCGCAGCGCTCGGCGTGGGGGTTGACGGAGAAGCCGCAGGAGCGGAGCCAGTCGAGGAACTGGGCCTGGGTGCTCACCTGCACCATGGCGGGGTCGGCCACGGCGTAGATGAACGTGGCGAGGTCGCGCGACGCCGTGACGCGGGGGTCCTTCTGGCGCAGCGACCCGGCGGCGGCGTTGCGCGGGTTGGCGAAGACGGGCTTGCCGGCGAGGTCGCGCTCCTCGTTGAGGCGGGCGAAGGCGCTCTTGGCCATGTAGACCTCGCCGCGCACCTCCACGGCCTCCCCGGCGCCGCCGTNGGGCAGCCCGGCGAGGCCGGCGTCGGCCAAGCGGGCGGGGACGTCGCCGATGGTGCGCACGTTGAGGGTGACGTCCTCGCCCACCGAGCCGTCGCCGCGGGTGGCGGCGCGCACGAACCGGCCGTCGCGGTAGGTGGCGGCCACGCCGAGGCCGTCGATCTTGAGCTCGCAGGTGTAGGCCACGGGTCTCTCCGGCGTGGCGCCCAGGGCCTCGTCGGTGCGGGCGAGCCANNGGTCGNGCNCCTCGATGGNNANGGCGTCGTCGATGGAGTACATGCGCTGGGCGTGGGCGACCGACGCGAACTGCGGGCTCACGTAGCCGCCCACCCGCTGGGTGTAGCTCTCGGGCACCACGAGCTCGGGGTGGCGCGCCTCGATGTCCTGGAGCTCACCGAGCAGGCGGTCGAACTCGGCGTCCGATATCTCGGGGTCGTCGAGGGCGTAGTAGCGATAGGCGTTGTAGTCGAGCTTGGCGCGCAGCGCCTGGGCGCGGTCGCGCGCCTCGTCGAGAGAGGGCTTGTCCATGGGGCCTCCGGAAGGGTAGGTGTCACCGCTCGGAGTCTACCCCAGGCCGCCGCCCCGCGCCGCCCGACAGCGCCGCCCCGCGGGCCCGTCAGCCGCGCCAGCGCTTCAGCAGCAGCGAGTTGGACACCACCGACACGCTCGAGAGCGCCATGGCCGCGCCGGAGACCTCCGGGGCGATGATGCCCAGGCACGCCAGCGGGATGAGCAGGCAGTTGTAGCCCAGGGCCCACGCGAAGTTCTGGCGGATCTTGCGCATCGTGGCGCGGGAGAGCGAGACGGCCCGGGCGACGTCGCGCACGTCGTCGTGCATGAGGACCACCTGGCCCACCTCGAGGGCAGCGTCGGAGCCGGCGCCCATGGCGATGCCGATGTCGGCCGTGGCGAGGGCCGGCGTGTCGTTGATGCCGTCGCCCACCATGCAGACCTTCTCGCCGGAGGCCCGGAGCCCCTCGACGACCTCGGCCTTGTCGCCGGGAAGCACCTCGGCGACCACGTTGTCCGGCCCGATGCCCACGAGGGAGGCCACGCCCTCGGCGGCGGCGCGGCCGTCGCCCGAAAGGAGCATGACCCGGAGGCCCAGGGCCTCCAGGGCGGCCACACCCTCGGCGGCCGTGGGCTTGGGCTCGTCGGCGGCGCGCACGCGGGCGACCACAGTGCCGCCGCGCACGAGGTACATGTCGGTGGCGCCCGGCGCCGAGCCCTCGGCCCACGCGGGGACGCCGGAGCCGGTGAGACGCGCCACGAGGCGCCCGTTGCCGAAGCCCACCTCGACCGGCGAGCCGTCCGGGCCCGCCACGGCGCCCACGACGCCGTGGCCCGGGACGGCCTCGAAGCCGTCCACCGCCACGGGGGCCGCCCCCTCCTCCTCGGCGGCCGCGAGCACGGCGCGGGCCAGCGGGTGCTCGCTCCCCCGCTCGAGGCCGGCCGCCAGGGCGAGGGCGTCGCCGCGGCCGGTGCCGTCGGCGCAGAGCACCTCGGTCACCTGCGGCGAGCCCTCGGTGAGGGTGCCCGTCTTGTCGAAGACCACGCACGTGAGCGACCCGGCCCCCTCCAGGGCCTGGCCGTCCTTGATGAGGATGCCCTCCTCGGCGCCCCGGCCCGTGCCCACCATGATGGCGGTGGGGGTGGCGAGGCCCAGGGCGCAGGGGCATGCCACGACGACCACGGCCACGCCGGCCATGAGGGCGCGCTCGAACCCGGCGGCGTCGAGCGTGCCTCCCACGGCCGCCACGACGAGCCACACGACGAAGGTCGCCAGGGCCACGGACAGCACGGCGGGCACGAAGACGGCGCTGATGCGGTCGGCCAGGCGCTGGATGGGCGGCTTGGAGCCCTGGGCGGCCTCCACGAGCCCCACGATGTGGGCCAGCACGGTGTCGGACCCGGCGGCCGTGACCTCGAACTCGAAGACGCCGGTGCCGTTGACGGTACCGCCNGTGACCTCGTCGCCGGCGGACTTCTCCTGGGAGAGGGGCTCGCCGGTGAGCATGGACTCGTCCACCGAGGAGTGGCCCGAGACCACGCGGCCGTCGGCCGGCACGCGCTCGCCGGGGCGCACGGCGCAGACGTCGCCCACCGCGAGCTCGCCCTGGGGCACCTCCACGAGGGAGTCGCCGCGGCGCACCCACGCCACGGCCGGCGTGAGGCTCATGAGCTCCTCCACAGCAGCGCCGGCGCGGCCCTTGGCCCGGTGCTCGAGCATCTTGCCGAGCATGACGAACGTGATGAGCATGGCGCTCGTCTCGAACGGGGCCATGACGCCCGACGTGGCCCGGGGGCCGAACGTGAGATACGTGGCGTAGGCGAAGGCCACGGTGGTGCCCACGGCCACGAGGGTGTCCATGTTGCCGGCCCGGGCCTTGAGGGCGCCCCAGGCCCCCTTGTAGTAGCGGGCGCCGCACACGAACTGCACTGGGATGCACAGCACGAAGCACGCCACGTTCATGAGCTCCATGGCCCGGCCGTGGCTCGCCTCGCCCCAGAGGGCCCCCGACGCCGCCATGGCCGCGGACATGCCCAGCGGCGTCATGGAGATGACCAGGATGACGACGGTGAGCACGAGCGNGACCACGAACATGGCGAGGTCTCGGCGCTCCGCGGCAGCCTCCTTGGCGCGGCGCCCCTCGTCGAAGGCGGCGCGGCTCTCGTCGGGGACCACCTCGGCCGAGAAGCCCAGGCCGTCGATGGTCTCGAGCACGGCGTCGAGGGNGACGGCGCCGGGGTTGTAGGTGACGGTGCCGCTGTTGGCGGCGAGGTTGACCGCCATGGACTCGACCCCGTCCATGCGGCCCACCGTCCTCTCGATGATCGAGGAGCAGCTTGCGCACGTCATCCCGTCGATGGCGAGACGGGCGGTGCGCTCGGTGGCGGTGCTCACGTCGGCCTCCTCCTTGACGCATTTCCCACCTTTTCACAGTAGTATAAACACATGAGCATATGCTCATGCAACCAAGACCGCGACGGCGTCACGCCTGCACCCGCCCCTCCCGCCCTCTCATCCAAACGCGCCCGATCGTATTCAGGCGACGGGCAAGCCGAGGCCCCGGGCCGCCGTGCCCCCTTCCCAGAACCGCTTTTGGGAAGGCGGCCATGGCAGCCGGACGGCAAAAGGCCCTGCGGGCCGGTGGGTCCGCAGGGCCTTGGTTGCCTCCGTCCGTCCGTGCCGGCTCAGCCGATGCCGAGGCCGCCGAGCAGGTCGCCGAGCGGGCCGGAGCCCCGGGCGTCGCCGTCCCGGGAGGAGCCGCCCTGGGAGGGGTCGCCCTCGTCCCAGGCCGACTGCCGGCGCTGGTCCTGGGCGGCGGACTGGCTCTGGGCGTCGCTTCCCATCTGGATGTCGACCGTGGACTCCTCGGAGCCGCGGTAGTAGGTGACGGTGACCTTGTCGCCCACGGCGTGGCTGCGCACGGCGAGGATGAGGCCGTCGGCGGAGGTGATGTCCTCGTCGCCGAGCTTGGTGATGATGTCGCCCTCCTGCAGGCCGGCCCGGGCCGCAGGGCCGCCCTCGGTCACGGACGCCACGTAGGCGCCCTGGTTGACGGCGAGGCGGTTGCGGACGGCGGCCTGGGGCGTGACGGTCTGCACGTTGGCGCCCAGGTAGGCGTGCTCCACCTGCCGCCCGGCGATGATGGCGTCGGCGACGTCCACCGCGTAGTTGACCGGGATGGCGAAGCCCACGCCGGAGCTGNAGCCAGAGGCGCTCTCGATGATGGAGTTGATGCCCACGAGCCTGCCCTCGGAGTCCACNAGGGNACCGCCGGAGTTGCCGGGGTTGATGGCGGTGTCGGTCTGGATGAGGTTGGTGTAGATGGTGTTGCCCGAGGAGCCCTCGAGGATGGTGGAGCGGTAGAGCGAGCTCACGATGCCCGAGGAGACCGACTGGTCGAGCCCGAAGGGGCTGCCGATCGCCATGACCCACTCGCCCACCACGAGCTTGGAGGAGTCTCCGCGCTCCATGGGCGTGACGGCGTCGCCGCCGAGGTCCACGTGCACCACGGNGAGGTCGCTGGACTCGTCGGAGCCCACCACGGTGCCCTCGTAGCTCTTGCCGCCGAGGTTGACGGTGATGGACTGGGCGCCGTCGACCACGTGGAAGTTGGTGAGGATGTTGCCGTCGGTGTCGTAGACCACGCCGGAGCCCACGCCCTCGCCCTCGCTGGAGCTCACGTTGATGGAGGCCACGGAGGGGAGGCACTTGGCGGCCACGACCTCGGCGGTAGTGGCGTCCTGGGGGGCGGCGGTGACGTTGACGGTGGGGCCGGCCGCGGAGTCGCTGGTGCCGGTGGAGGCGACCGTGCCGCCGATGCGGNCCGTCGCGGCGAGGAACACGAGGAAGGCGACGGTGCAGGCCAGGATGCCGCCGAGAAGGCCGGCCAGGAACGGGTGGCCCTGGCGGCGGGGCGCCGGGGC